>NZ_JBALOV010000001.1:0-107880 GCF_036965045.1 Bacillus sp. JJ1533
ATAGACCGCTAACTGCCTATACAGAGATCACCAGACCGTAAAACGGTAAACGATATACCGCAAACCGAGTAAACAGCATATCACCTGTGACCGGCTCGTCTCAATCCACCTAAAACTTCTTCAAATAGACTTTCTCCATTAAATGATCCTGGCCTTTTTTTAATACGATTTTGGCTCGGCGGCGTGTTGGCAGGATGTTTTCTCGTAAATTTTTCGCATTGATTTCTTCCCAGATGTCGGTCGCTTTTTGGATAGCTTCTTCAACTGACAATGTTGTGTAACGATGGAAGTATGACTTTGGATTTTGAAAAGCTGTTTTTTGTAGCATTAAAAATCGTTCAATATACCAATTTTTGATATTCCGTACATCTGCGTCAATATAAATGGAGAAGTCAAAGAAATCGCTAACGAACACAGAGTGAGCCTTACTTACTTGCAGGACATTAATTCCTTCTACTATTAAAATATCGGGTCGATCGATTACTTCAACTTTATCTTTCAGCACATCATATGTTAGATGGGAATACAATGGTGCTTCCACTTTTGGCTTACCTGATTTCACTTTCATCATAAACTGAATTAATTTTTGAGTATCATAGCTTTCCGGAAACCCTTTTCGACTCATAAGCCCCTTGCTTTCTAGGGTTGCATTTGGATATAAGAAACCATCAGTTGTAACTAATCCTACTTTTTTATGATTTTCCCACCGGGATAATAGAGTTTGGAGTACTCTCGCTGCAGTACTCTTACCTACTGCAACACTTCCCGCAATCCCAATAATATATGGAATCTTTTTCGCTTTATAGTCTAAAAAGGAGTTCGTTACTCCTTCCAACTGTTGGGAGGCTTCTACTTTTAAATTAATTAAACGAGTTAACGGCAGATAGATTTCTTCTACTTCTTGAAGTGAGATTTCCTCGTTTATACCTTTTATACGTTCAAGCTCTTCAGCGGTTAGCAACAAAGGAGTCTTATTGCGTAACTCCGCCCATTTTTCTCTATTAAATTCAATATAGTTTGATAACGGATTCATAATATTTACCTCAAATTTAGATTCTCGTTCATTTTATCAAATAGATACTCGTTTGAATACTTTAAAAAAATGATAAGAGTAAGCCTACCTATATAAATGGCGATGCAATTAGCCATGTTTCCTTCTTCTGAAAAATATTTCAAAATAATTACTTAATTATAACACTATGTCGAGAAAATACATAAAAAAATCGGAATCTATTCCCAAGGGAAAGACGCCGATTTTACGAAAATC
This sequence comes from Bacillus sp. JJ1533, assembly GCF_036965045.1. Classification (NCBI taxonomy): domain Bacteria; kingdom Bacillati; phylum Bacillota; class Bacilli; order Caryophanales; family Bacillaceae; genus Bacillus; species Bacillus sp. JJ1533. Next base: position 1,268 of record NZ_JBALOV010000001.1, read on the forward strand.
ATTTGACACTTTATTAAGTTATTAAATTATAAAAAAACCTTTTTAATCTACTTCAATCAAGACAGCTGCTCCTTGGCCACCACCACCGCACATGGATGCAATGCCTCTTCCGCCCCCACGTCTTTTAAGCTCATGGGCAAGAGTTAACACAAGACGGAAACCGCTCGCACCTAGAGGATGACCAAGCGCAATTGCCCCTCCGTTCACATTGACTACATCAGATGGGAGCCCTAACTCGCGCTGACTTGCGATAACTACACTTGCAAAAGCTTCATTAATTTCGAACAAGTCAATATCTGAAAGACGTAAATTTGTACGATTCAATAAGGCTTTAATCGCATTTGCTGGCTGAAGATGCAAGGATGGATCAGGACCGGCCACATATGCCCAATCGACGATTGTAGCAAGCGGCGACCTTCCTAATTTTTCACATCTATCTAAACTGGAAAGTAGGCCAGCACTAGCGCCATCAGACATTGCACTAGCGTTTCCAGGAGTAATTGATCCTCCCTGTTCAAATGCAGGATGAAGATTTTGTAATTTTGAAATGGTGGTTCCAGGTCGAATACACTCATCTTCTGTGACAATTTGCCCTGAAACATTAACTCCCGCAATTTCATCCCTAAAAACTCCAGCACTTTGGGCCTTTGCAGCAAGTAATTGTGAATTTAGGGCATATTCGTCTTGATCGACTCGACTAATATTTAGTTCACGATTTGTTTTTTCAGTTAACCCGCCCATTGATTGATCGGATAGTGCACACCATAAACCGTCATTTAATGTATCATAGAATTCTACTGCACCCATTTTAACTTCCCTGCGCAGGTTAGATACGTGAGGAGCATTTGTCATGGATTCAAACCCTCCGACAACGAACAGGTCCCCTTCTCCTCTTTCAATGCGACGGGCAGCATCAGATACAGCTGCTAAACTAGCAATACAAACACTGTTTAATGTTAAGGCTGGTGTGTGTATTTCAATTCCAGCATTAATCGCTACTTGACGTGCCGGATTTTGTCCTTGGCCTGCCTGTATCACTTGACCTAGGATAACACCATCGGCTTTGGCAGTTTCAGGCACACGGCGGACGAGCTCTGAAACTGCTGTTGCTCCAAGTTCAGCAGCGGTTTTTGTTTGAAAACTTCCCTTGAACCGTCCAATAGGAGTACGAACCCCATCAATTAAAACAGTTTTTTTCAATGAGATCACCTATCCTTTCTCTAGGTTAGTGAATCACGGTAAGTTTCCCGTGCGAATAACGTTGAAATGATGCTTATCACACCCAGTGCTACTAAATATAGAATGATTGGTAAGCTTTGCCCATCGTATTTTGCTAGTAACCAAGTCGCAATTAGAGGAGAGAATCCACCTGCTAAGATAGCCCCGATTTGATACCCAATGGAAGCACCGCTTAAACGAACCTTCGACCCAAATAACTCAGAGTAGTACACTGCCTGAGGGCCGTAAACCGAATCATGTATAACATTCAATCCCAGCACGATACCGATTGTGATCCAAAGTACGGATCCTGTGTCCATCAGCCAGAAAAATGGAAAAATGAACAGCGTCGTAGCGATTGTACCACCCAAATACACAGGTTTGCGACCAATTTTATCAGATAAGTAGGACCATAGTGGCATGGTTACAAAACCAACTGCTGAAGAGATCATAACCGCATTAAGACCAATAGATCGATCGACATTAACTGTACCTACGAGATACGTTAGCACAAATACAGAATAGATATAGAACGTTGCGTTTTGAACTAATTTCATACCAATTGTTAAGAATAATGGCTTTTTTTGAGCGCGCAGAACAGTAAGCACAGGCTTTTCCTCTATCTGCTTCTTTTCTGCCAATTCCTCAAATACAGGCGATTCACTCACTCTTAAGCGAATCCAAAGTCCAATGATGACAAGTATCGCACTGAGTAAAAATGGAATACGCCAGCCCCAGGCGAGGAAAGCCTCGTTTGACATACTATTATTTACCATTGAGAATACCAACGTGGATAAAAGAAGACCAGCAGGCACTCCCATTTGTGGAAAACTACCATATAATCCCCGTTTTCCTTTCGGTGCATGTTCAACGGCCATTACCACCGCTGAACCCCATTCACCTCCAACCGCAAATCCCTGTACAATGCGTAGAAGGCTTATTAATAGTGGGGCCATTAATCCAATCGTTTGGTATGATGGAATCAGACCCATTAAGAATGTAGCCACTCCCATTAATAAAAGAGACAAAGTCAGCATTTTTTTCCGGCCAATTTTATCTCCGAAATGCCCAAATACAGCACTTCCTAATGGACGGGCAATAAAACCTGCTGCATATGACCCAAAGGCCGCAAGTGTCCCATATAGAGGATCGAAAGTTGGAAAGAACAAGGCTGGAAATACTAAAGCAGCAGCTGTGCCATATAAGTAGAAATCATACCATTCAATCGTTGTACCAATAAAGCTAGCTAATCCGACCTTGCGATGTTCTTTAGAAAAACCTTTTTTCTCTGAATTTATATCCTCCTGAATTACTGGAGCTGTAGACATCGTTTTCCCTCCCTGTTTACGATGGTGTAATATGTCTTAAGGCCATTTTTTAGTCCTTACTTTCGAAGAATGGTAACCAGACATCATTAATCTTTATAGTTTTGACTTTCAACGGAAGGCCAATTTTTAATTCTTGATTAGGTTGAACCAATAGATGGGTCAGCATTGTTGGGCCTTCTTCTAGTTCAACAACCCCTAAGACATAAGGAGCAACTTCTGCCCATGCTAGGTGGCCCGGTCTATGTACAACGCTCCACGTCTTTAATCTTCCATTTCCAGAAGCCGGTTTCCACTCGAGGTGATTACTCCAGCAATGCGGACAGTGAGAACGAGGATAAAATACCCATTTTCCACAATCCTCACATTTTTGCAAAATAAATTCATTGCGGGCCACTGCATCCCAAAATGGTTTTGTTATAGGTGTCACCGTCGGTCCGGGAACTGTTAAATTCTCTAACTTGTCAATCATGATTCCACCCCCAAGATCAGAGCTGCGGCTTCACTCAGTGTCGCCCCATTCCCTGTAATGAGAGCGTGTCGCGCATTTGGAATTTGTCTTAGATGTGCTTCATGGCGCAATTGGCGAACCGCCTCAATAATATGTGACATGCCACCAGCAAGATCTGCCTGGCCAAATCCTAATTGTCCCCCGTGTGTATTCAGTGGCCAATCGCCATCATGACCGAAAGAATGCTCTTTCATCCAGGAACCAAATTGTCCTGGTGGGCATAAACCTGCATTTTCCAATGTTTGCGCCACTACACTCGTATAGCAATCATATATAGATAGTAAATCCATGTCTTTTACAGATAGACCAGCTTGATCAAGCGCAGCTGGGATTGCATAACTTAGTGGTGCATTTTCTAATGAAGGGGCTTGACTTGCAGCACGATGGGTGATTTTTTCTCCTGCACCCATTAAATAAACAGGCGGATGTCCTCCCTTTGATGCATTTTTAACGGAGGTAACAACAACTGCTGCGCCACCTGCTACTGGCATTACAATTTCAAATAGATGTAAGGGATCCACAACTAACGGTGAATTCAGCACATCCTCAACTGATGCAGGTTTTCCGTAAAAAATGGCTTCTGGATTTAGTTGTGCATTCTTTCGTGCCCAGTGGGCGATAAGTGCAAACTCTTCCTGAGTCGATCCATACTGCTCCATGTGTCGACGTTTTAATAGCGCATAGGAGGTGTTCGCTCCTGAAGCACCAAATGGTACATCAAATTCTCGAATCGGGTTTCTGTTTGGTGAACGTAAGGTTTTACCTTTTTCATTAATGTTTGCAAGCACACAAACGACCGTCTCACACATTCCCGCTTCAATCGCAGCTGCCGCCCTCCAAATCATCCCAGCGCCAGTCGCACCTCCAAGATCAACTACATTTGACATAGTCGGCTGGAGGCCGAGATATTCTGAGACTGTAGCTGGCACATGCTGCGGGGTCTCACCAACTTGAGGTCCAATTAACAGACCATCTATCTCGTCTTTTTCAATTCCTGCATCTTGAACGGCTTGCACAACAGACTCTGCAATCAGTCCGAGAGTTGTAGTACCCTCGGAATAACGAACTGGGGTCAGTTCACCAATTCCGATAATTGCAGCTTTTGGAACTCGTTTTCTACCCATTATAAGAAACTCCTTTCAGACAAGCTGCTATATTCTTCTAGGCATTCTGGATTGATAAGGGATCCCTTGTTCTTTACCGGTTGACCAACCGCACTTGAACGGGCTGCACCTTCAACCTTCTTGCCGTTAATTGTATAAGGAATTTCTTTCACACTGTAAATACGTTTAGGCACATGACGCGGTGAAGCTTTTTTCCTAACTTCCTTCCGAATCTGGTCCACTAATGAATGGTCAAGTTCCCCATCCTTAACAACGACACATAGAACGATCTCTTCATCATTATCGATTGGCAAACCGAAAACGATTGAGTCTTGTACCTGCGGAAGTTGCTCAACAACACGATAGATCTCTGCAGTGCCAATACGAACTCCACCTGGATTAAGAGTAGTATCAGCCCTTCCGTAAATGACCATCGTTTGTTCTACTGTCTGTTCAGCAAAGTCACCGTGAGTCCAAATTCCAGGACGTTCCGCAAAATATGCGGAAAAGTATCGCTTATCCCCGTCCTCTCCCCAGAAAGTAAGGGGCATACTTGGGAATGGTTTCGTACAGACTAACTCCCCTTTTTCATGAAGAACAGATACTCCACGATCATCGAGTACATCGACTGCCATCCCAAGTGCTTTACAGGTAATTTCCCCTCTCCTTACCGGATGTACGGGTGAACCCATTACAAAACAACCAATAATTTCGGTACCACCGGAAATAGATGCAAGCATCATATCCTGCTTGATATTCTCATATATCCAGTCATATTGTTCTGCCGATAAAGGTGCTCCGCATGAAAGGACGCTCTTCAAACGGAACAAATCATGCTTATGCCCGATCTGATATCCTGCCTTTGCTAAGGTATCTAAATACTTTGGACTTGTTCCGAAATGCGTCATACCAATTTCTTCAGCAATCTCCCAAAGAATCCCCATATTCGCCTTAGGTATTGGTGACCCATCATAGAGCAAAATCGCAGCACCACTTGCTAATCCAGAAATAAGCCACGGGTACATCATCCAAGCAGTATTTGTGTACCAAGACATCACATCTCCAGCTTTCACGTCACAATGCAGCTGGTGTTCCTTTAAATGCTGAATTAATGTACCACCGACAGAGTGAACAATCGCCTTCGGTAATCCAGTTGTTCCTGACGTATAAAGTATGTATAGGGGATGATTAAATGGAACTGGTGTAAACTCCAGTTTAGAAGAATCATTTTGACACAGTTCCTGCCAACTCATCACCTTCGTTGCTGGATGTATAGATAAACTTTTTGGTTCTGATAAAGTCACTATAGCGGATACATCTTCAAGCACCTTGCTTACGGCCGAGATGTTTTCACGGATATCAAAAAATTTGCCATTATATTGGTATTCCAGAGTTGCTATCAATACTTTTGGTCGTACTTGACCGATTCGATCAAGAATCCCTTTTGAACCAAAGTCTGGGGAGCAAGATGTCCAAACAGCTCCTAACGAGGTGGTTGCTAATAAAGCCACCAATCCTTCAATCCCATTAGTTACGACCCCAGCAACGCGATCCCCTGCCGTTACTCCTAAACTCTTCAACCCGTGTTGGGCCTGTGCCACCATATTGCGTAGCTCTCCCATTAAAATCGTACGAGAAACGCCGTTTTCATCTGCTACAAAAACAGCTGTCTCCCATTCATCACCACGTAACAAATTTTCGGCAAAATTCAATCTGGCATCTGGGAACCATTGGGTACCAAGCATTCCCCCATCGCTCGGGGGAACCATGACCCTTTCACCCTTTTCCCCAATAACACCAGCAAAATCCCATACTGCTGACCAGAATTTTTCAGGCTGGGCGACTGACCATCGATGCAGACGTTCATAGGGCAGGAGCGGAAAACCGACCTGTTGTGAGAACTTAGTCAAATTAGACTCCGAGATCCAAGTTTCATTCGGCTCCCAAAGAATCTTGGATTCTAGTAAACTTTGTTGTATTGTCATTACCTTTTCCTCCCTCAAACTAAGAGAAGCATCATTCGCAGTACGCACCCATCCCTTAGTTATTTATTGTAAAATCAGTCATCAGCTAATTTTGTTAGATTCCTAGTTAAATTCCGTCCTTTATCTGATTCCTTACCTGTATTAAATTTCACAGGCATAAGTAACAATGGAACCTCTGAGACGCTGTGCTTCCTTATACGTACATCTGTTTTGAACGACCTCAAGACCTGCTTCTTTCGCAACCTCAACTGCCCTTGGAGAAATAACACCTTCTTGTAACCAGAAAACTTTGGGCTGTATTTTTGCTGCTTCTGCCGCTACACCAATCGCTGCTTCAGGGCTGCGGAATACTTGAACAATATCTATTTCAAACGGAATAGATGCTAAGTCTGGATAAGCCTGTTCACCAAGTACTTCTGTTTCTCTTGGGTTAACCGGGACAATTTTATAGCCGAGTCGCTGCATTTTACGTGCAAGTCTGTAGCTTGGTCGCGCTGGATTACCGCTAAGTCCCACAACCGCAATTCGTTTTGGTCGCTGAACTTCCTTGCCGTCAACGATTTCACGAATAAATGTAGATTGAAGTGCCCAACGTATAACTCCCTCATCGTTAACCGCTGTTTCACCTTTTTGTTCACCCTTTGATGAAATGCCCGTCGCTTCATAGAATGCCTGGTCTAAATCATTTACTAAATCACGGTATGATTCAATTCCAACTGAAAGACGGATTAACTCTTCACTTACTCCTGTTTTTACTAACTCTTCCGCACTTAACTGCTGATGGGTTGTTGATGCAGGGTGTATAATAAGTGACTTAGCGTCTCCTACGTTCGCTACATGTGACCATAGCGCAATATTATTAATCACTTTTTTACCAGTTTCTCTACCACCCTTAATGCCAAAGTTTACGATCGAACCATATCCAGAACGTAAATATTTAGTTGCTAGTTCATGTGCTGGATGTTCTTCAAGGCCAGGGTATGAAACCCATTCAACTGCAGGATGGTCTTTTAAGAATTTGGCTACTTTCAGTGCATTTTCATTGTGCTTTTCAATTCGTAGGTGTAATGTCTCAAGGCCCTGTATCAATAGGAATGCACTATGTGGGCTTAAAGAAGAACCAAAATCTCTTAAAAGTTGAACTCTAAGCTTCGTACTGAACGCCAAAGTTCCAAATTCATTTGCGTATATTATTCCGTTATAACTTTGATCTGGCTCTGTAAAACCTGGGAACTTTTCACTGTTCCAATTGAAACGTCCTCCATCAACGACTAACCCACCAATTGTCGTTCCATGTCCGCCTATCCACTTTGTTGCTGAGTGAACCACGATATCAGCACCGTATTGGATTGGTTTACAAACATATGGAGATGCAAATGTATTATCAATAATGAGCGGTACTCCATTTTCATGTGCAATCGCTGATACTGCTTCAATATCTAATACATGCAAGCTTGGGTTTCCAATCGTTTCAGCAAATACAGCCTTTGTTTTCGGCGTGATTGCTTTTCTAAAATTTTCAGGATCTGTTGGGTCAACGAAATGCGTCTTAATTCCATATTTAGGAAGTGTAACAGCGAATAGGTTATAAGTTCCGCCATATAAATTAGAAGCTGCTACAATTTCATCTCCTGCTTCCGCCACGTTCATAATGGAAAGAGCAATCGCCGCCATCCCTGATGACGTTGCTACAGCTGCGACACCATCCTCCAATAATGCAATTCGTTTTTCAAGTACATCAACAGTTGGATTACCGATTCGAGAATAAATATTACCTGACTCATCAAGGCTAAATAGACTTTGAGCATGGTCAGTGTTATGGAATACAAATGAACTAGTTTGATAAATCGGCACTGCACGGGAACCCGTTGTCGGATCTGGGGATTGCCCTCCATGTAAAAGTATTGTCTCATCATCATAAGTTTCATATTGTTTTGTCATAATGTTCCCTCCAAATTTTTAAAAGTTTACTAGGATTTGATGCTCGCTATTATAAAAAAACCCCCTCAACATAAGAAGAGGGGGCCTCATCTTATCTTTCAGGTGCATTTGCACCCGCAGGAATTAGCACCTTTTCAAGCTTTCACTTGAAGGTTGCCGGACTTCTTCGGGCCTGTTCCCTCAGTCTCTCTGGATAAGAAATCTTTATTAAATTGACGCACTAATACGTTAATTCTTGAATTATATAAAGTATTATAGAATAGTTTATTTTTTCAGTCAATGTATTATTCGAAAAATATTTTTATTTATAAAATTAACACTTCCCTGAACTTATTTAATACTAGGAAAAGTGGTACCCTTGGTCACCTTTCTCTTAAATAAAACAACAAACCCCTTCTGTAAAAAAACAGAAGGGGTACAAGGAATATCCATAAATACATATTCGAATTCGTCCACCTTCTCATCTTCGGAATAAAAAACATCCTCTGAACTTGGCACCGGGCTTACATATGCTGGTTGCCGAGGCTTCGCAGGGTCAGTCCCTCCACCTCTCTTGATAAGAAGAATTTCATTATTAAAGTTTATAATAAGAATGTTAAACATTTTTGATAATTTAGTCAATAGCATTCGGATCCGTTCGTCAAAAAAATTTAATAAGCGCCTCTAATAACATCCTTCACACGCTCATGGTAAAAGTGTTGAATCCTTTCTTTTTCTTCATTTGAAAAAGTTTTTTCCTCTAATGCGGTTAAATTATCTTGAACTTGTTTGACGTTTTTGAATCCAGGAATAATACATGTTATTTCTTCGTGGTCTAAAATCCAACGAAGGGCTGCACTCGCCATTGAGCTTCGGCCTTCTGCAATCCATGTTAACTGGTCAGCAAGTTCCACACCTTTTTTAAAACCGAGACCGGCAAATGTTTCACCCACATTGAATGATTCACCATTTTCGTTATAGCGACGGTGATCATCTTCTTCAAAAACATGATTCGCTGTAAATTTTCCAGTTAGCAATCCGCTTGCTAGTGGCAATCTAACGAGTAAGCCGACACCTTTTTTGTAGGCTTCTGGAATTAAAGCTTCCAATGGTTTTTGACGGAATATATTAAAAATAATCTGCAAGCTCTTCACGTTAGGATTTCCCAAGCAAATTAGCCCTTCCTCTACAGTTTCGACACTTACACCATAATTGCGGATTTTCCCTTCACTTTGCAAGCGGTCAAGTACTTCAAACACGCTACCATCCCTTAATATCTCTGTCGCCGGACAATGAATTTGATACAAGTCAATAGCCTCTCGATTCAGTCTGCGAAGGCTGTCTTCACAGTAACGGCTTACTTGTTCATAGCTATAATTTTTCGGATCAAAAATATCACCCTGTCGACAGAACTTTGTCGCAATATGTATACTGTCTTCCTTGCCCTTTGTTGCTTTGGCCAACAGTTCTTCACTATGGCCATCTCCATATACGTCTGCAGTGTCAAAAAAATTAACCCCTTGATCAATCGCATATTCCAAGGATTTCAGTGCCTCAGCATCATTTGTTTTCCCCCAGGCACCGCCAATCGCCCATGTTCCAAAGCTCACTTCACTAATCTCTAACCCTGTGTTTCCTAGTTTACGATAGTTCACAGTTCTCTCTCCTTTAGAGAAACCCACGGTGCTGTGGGGTTCATTTTATTTTCTAAACTCTCTCAACTGCTCATTTAATCTATTTGTTTGTGTATAAACCTGTTGATACATTGCAAATAACTTCTGATAGGCTTCCACGTTTTCTTGAATTGGTTCGTATGTTTTGGAGGTTTGCAGGAATGCTTCAGCACATTCTTTTAATGATGCGAACCAGCCACAGCCATATGCAGCAAGCATGGAAGCCCCCATTCCAGGACCTTGCTCTGATGTAAGTTTTTCGATTTTTGCGTTAAAAATGTCTGCCTGCATTTGCAGCCAAGTTTCGTTTTTCGCACCGCCACCAATTGAAATGATGGTATCAATCGTTTTACCACTTTTTCTAAATATTTGAATCGACTCGTTTAAAGAAAAAGTAATGCCCTCTAGGACTGCACGTGCAAAATGCTTTCGTTCATGGGCTGCATCAATCCCGATAAAGCTACCGCGAATGTTTGAATCAGCATGTGGCGTTCGCTCTCCAACGATGTATGGAGTGAATAATAATCCGTTGCTTCCCGCAGGCACTGCGTCAATCCCTTCTAGAAATTGATCAAAGGCCTCTTCTTTTGCAAAAGTATCTTTAAACCAGCTTAAACTATAGCCCGCCGCAAGAGTAACACCCATCGTATAATACGTATTATCTTCTCCGTGGTTAAAGTAATGAACTTTACCTTCGAAGTCAAGGTCGTTTCTCTCTTCATAAGACAGGACAACCCCAGAGGTTCCGATGCTACAAAGGGTTTTCCCTTCTGATAAAATGCCTGAACCGATTGCACCGCAAGCATTATCTGCCCCACCTGCAAATACTTTAGTTGTCTCTACTAGACCTGTCGCTTCGGAAAATTCTGGTGTAATCGTGCCAACGAAGGCATGTGACTCCACTAATGGTGGGCAGAATTCAGATTTAAGCCCAAAAGTCTCTAATACTTCGCTGCTCCATTCCCTTTTTGCCACGTTCAACATCAATGTTCCAGCTGCATCAGAATAATCCATATTTACGGCACCTGTAATACGATAGCGTAAATAATCCTTAGGGAGAAGAAACACGCTGGAACGCTCAAAAATTCCAGGCTCGTTTTCTTTTACCCAAAGGATTTTCGGCAATGTAAATCCTTCTAAAGCAGGGTTCTTGGTTACCTCCAATAGTCTTTCTCGACCGAAGGTTTCATAGATATCTTCACATTGCTTCGTTGTTCTTGTATCATTCCATAAAATTGCATTTCTTAATACTTGATTCTCTTTATCCAGCAAAACAAGTCCATGCATTTGTCCGGAAAAACTAATTCCTTCGATATCTTTTACGTCACCATCAAATTGCTCAACAAGTTCCTTCAGACCAGCAGTTGTTTTTCCAACCCATTCCTCTGGATTTTGTTCACTATAGCCTGATTTTTCAATAATAAGAGGATATGATTTCGATACTTCGTTCGTTACTTCCCCATTTTGATTCACAAGCAAAATCTTTACTGCACTTGTCCCGAGGTCCACACCGATTACATATTTCATACGTATCATCCTTTACTATGAAAATGTGCTGGAGTATTAATACGTCCAGCACATTCTGTGAATTAAAGAGTTTCTAATAGATATTGGTTAATTAACGCTTTTAAGCGCTCAGTTCTACCTGATGTATTTTTAATTTCAGTTAATCCCAGTGCATATGCTTCAAGTTCGCGGAAGTTTGTTTTTCCTTCAACGATATCTAGACCGATGCCTTTAGTATAACTGCTATAGCGCTCTTCAACAAAGCCATCAAGGACTTTATCTTCGATTAATTTGTTAGCCACTTTTAATCCAATTGCAAATGCATCCATACCTGCGATATGTGCATGGAATAGGTCATCAGTATCGAATGAACCTCTTCGTACCTTGGCATCGAAGTTTAGACCACCCTTGCCAAGTCCACCATTTTTCAAGATTTCATACATCGCTAATGTGTTTGAGTATAGATCTGTTGGGAATTCATCCGTATCCCAGCCAAGTAGTGTATCCCCTTGGTTAGCGTCAACTGAACCAAGCATACCGTTAATGCGAGCAGTTCTTAATTCATGTTCAAATGTATGACCAGCAAGCGTAGCATGGTTTGCTTCAATATTAAACTTGAAGTAGTCTGTTAGGTCATATTTTTGTAAGAATGCTAGACCCGTTGCTACATCAAAGTCATATTGATGTTTTGTAGGCTCTTTTGGCTTAGGCTCAATTAAGAAAGGTACATTTAAACCGATTTCCTTCGCATAATCAACTGCCATGTGGAAGAATCGTGCTAAGTTGTCCATTTCTAATTTCATGTCTGTGTTAAGTAGTGTTTCGTAGCCTTCACGTCCGCCCCAAAATACATAGTTTTCTGCACCAAGTTCTTTTGCAACTTCTAGGCCCTTTTTCACTTTCGCAGCAGAATAGGCAAATACATCTGCATTTGGAGAAGTCGCAGCACCATGTGTATAACGTGGATTTGTAAACATGTTTGCTGTATTCCAAAGTAATTTAACCTTGCTTGTTTTCATGTAATCTTTAATCATCGCTACAATGACGTCAAGATTTTCATTGGTTTCCTTCAATGTGCTTCCTTCTGGTGAGATATCAACATCATGGAATGCAAAGAATGGAACATCTAATTTTTCAAAAAGCTCAAATGATGCCTCAACACGCGCCTTTGCTAAATCTAATCCTTTTAAATGATCCCAAGGACGGATTGCAGTGCCTACTCCAAATGGATCTGACCCATTTGCCGTAAATGTGTGCCAATAAGCTACTGAGAAGCGAAGGATTTCCTCCATTGTTTGACCATTGATCTTTTCTTCTGGGTTGTAATATTTAAATGCAAATGGATTGGTTGATTTTGATCCTTCATATTGAATTTTGTTAATTGATTCGAAATAAGCCATGGGGTTATGCCTCCTAATATGTAGTGTAAATGCTTTCAAAATAATTTTCAAACTAGTAATCTACAAGATTTATACAATCAAATTATAGCACCTGCACTTTAGTTTGTCTATGCAATAGACTAAGTTTAGGTAAAAATTAATAATCACACACTTTTTAATGGGAAAATTATTCTTTATACCTTAAATTTAAGAGGTTCACAGTTTGTCTATCAATTAAATTAAGTTTTATGATAAAATAGATACACTACCAAATAAGGAGTTTTTGCCAGTGGGAACGATAACATGGAATCAACAGGTTGTGAAAAAAAATAATAAAGCGCTCGTTTTGAAATTAATCATGGAACGAGAACCAATATCACGTGCTGACATCGCTCAAGTTTCTGGTTTAAATAAAACTACAGTTTCGACACTAGTAACTGAGTTATTAGAGGAAGATTTGATTTTCGAATCAGGGCCTGGGGTTTCGAGTGGTGGGCGCCGCCCTGTGATTCTCCATTTTAATAAGGATGCGGGATATGCGATCGGGATTGATATTGGTGTAAATTATATATTATCTATCCTTACTGATTTAAAAGGAAATATTCTAGCTGAAAAAAATCAAACTTTAACTCGCACCACATATGCAACAGTCATGAGTAATGTTCAAGATATGATTCAGTCGTTAATGGATGAAATGCCTAAAAGTAGATATGGGATTGTCGGCATTGGAGTTGGTGTGCCGGGACTCGTAAACAATGAGGGTGCCATCCTTCTAGCTCCAAACCTTGGCTGGAGCAATATTCAATTAAAAGAAGATCTTGAAAAGATTTACGAAATTCCTATTATCATCGAAAACGAAGCAAATGCAGGGGGCATCGGTGAACAGCAATTTGGTGAAGGGCAGGATCAAGAAAACATCCTTTATATAAGTGCTGGAATCGGAATCGGTGTTGGTATCATTGTCAATAAAGAACTATACAAAGGTAAAAATGGTTTCTCCGGTGAAATGGGCCATATGATAATTGATATAAACGGGAAACGCTGTAATTGTGGAAGCCGTGGTTGCTGGGAAGCCTACGCATCAGAGCAAGCATTACTAGAAATGGCTGACCAGATTGTTGATTCACTGGAGGAGCTCATTCAATTAGCTAAAAACGGTGATGAAAAAGCAAAAGAAATGTTTGATGAGATCGGCAACTATCTAGGTTTTGGTATTAATAATATCATTAATACATTCAATCCTGAACAAGTCATCATCGGAAACCGACTGGCTCTAGCAAAAGAATGGCTAGAGGAGCCAGTTAGGAATACGATTGTAAAACACACTCTCGCCTTCCACCAAAATGATCTCCAACTTCATTTTTCAAAGCTAGGAAAATACTCAACATCTCTTGGTATCTCTGCTTTTGTGGTTGATCATTTCATAAAAGGATAGGCGCTCATGTTTCCAAAAAGACGCCTGCCCCCCAGACGCATTTTCGTGACGGGAGCAGGCACCCCAATTTATTTATAAACCCCATAGGTTTTCTTGACATCTTGAATGAAGATGATTCCATTACCTGGTTCATCGATTCTGATTTTATCCCTAATGGATTCCACAATGGCTTCAGTGCTATCTTTTTCCGATAATATCAATACAATTTCTTTCTCTGGTTCAATTTCCATCGAAAATAGTTTGCTTGTTTCATGGATTCCAGAGCCTCTTGCATTGATGATTGTACCACCTTTGGATCCTGCTTCGACGGCTGCATCAATCACATTTTCCGCATTACCCTTTTCGACAATCACTGTAATAGCATGATACATTGTGTTGTCTGCACCTCTTCCTTCTTTAATATAATCACTTTTATAGCTGCTTGCTCCAACAATATGACCAACGGAAGTAGTAAACGCGATCCCATGATTTGGTTTGGTAAATTTATATTTCCTATCAAGCTGCTCAAGAGCTTGTTCCGCCGTGTTATTATCAGCAACCATTAGGACAATCTCTTTTCTAACATCATTTATCGCTAATAATTCCAAAAGGCGATTTTTTATCGTACCTTTTCCTAACAACACTGTGCCGCCAGTTATCCCATTTTTCTTAGCTGTTTGCATGATTTTGCTCCCTAAACCGTGGTTTACAATTACGCAAACCAGTTCAAAGTCGGCTGTTTCAGAATTACCCTGCATTCCTCTCCAGTCCTCCTTTTTTTGATTTTAATTTAAAAACCAACCCTAAAGTCTGTAAGGCAATCAGTGGTGTTAGCGCAACCATTGCAATCATACCAAATCCATCAATTAAGACATTGGCTCCTTCAATTGACTCTGCTGCACCTTGGATGAATGCTAATATAAAAGTAGCCGTCATTGGCCCAGAGGCAACACCACCTGAATCGAAGGCTATCCCCACAAACAGTTTTGGTACAAAATAAGACATCGCAAGGGCAATGAGATAACCAGGTAAAAGGTAATGCCATAACTGCAATGCAGGAATTAATATTCTTAGTATCGACAAAGCTACCGCTATACCCACACCTATGGATAAAGAAAACATGACCGTCTTTCTCGGTACATACCCACTTGTAACATCTTCGATTTGATGTGTTAACACATGAACAGCAGGCTCTGCCAAAATTGTCACAAGCCCTAAGATGAAGGCTACAATAACAACATATGCTTTATTATCTAAAGATGCAATACTATACCCAACAGCAGTACCCACATCCATAAATCCAGCATTCACCCCCACTAAGAAAAAGACAAGTCCTATAAATGTGAATAAGAGCCCCATTACTATTTTGCGAACTGCTTTTTTAGACATTTTAAATGAAATTTTTTGAAAGAGAAGGAAAAGCAATAAAATAGGTATCAACGCCACAATTATTTCAAAAGCGATAATCGGAAAATTATGTAAAAAAGGTCCAATAATTGAGTTTGAAACTTCATTCTGTTCCAGACTCCCTGATATTTTATCAGTTTTGACAATGATGTTCATGATCATGACAGCGATGATAGCACCTGTAGAGGCAATTGCGACTAACCCAAAGCTATCTTTTTCGGATGCTTTACTATCCTTTTTCAGAGAAGAAACGCCTAAGGCAAGTGCTAAAATAAATGGAACGGTCAATGCACCAGTCGTTGCCCCGGAAGCGTCAAATGAGATTGCTAAAAATTCAGGAGAGGTAAATAAGGCGAGTACAAAAATGATTAAGTATAAAATGCTTAACAATTTATATAAGGGAAAATTATAAACTATTCTTGCCAACCCCACAGCAATTAGGGCACCTATTCCAATTGAAACGATCACGACAAGACTGATCTTGGAAATCAATCCAGAAGTAACAAGATCGACCTGTCCTGCAAGGATATGTAAATCAGGTTCAGCGATTGAAATGAAAAATCCAAGGGCTAATCCAGCAATCCCTACAATCCATAGTTTATTAGTTTTCGCAATCGTAGCCCCCATCGACTGACCAATTGGAGTAATCCCTATATCGACTCCGAATAAAAATATTGATAATCCAATAATGATTAAAACAGATCCAATGATAAAGCGAATCAATAATGACATGTCTAAATGAACGAGTGTAAAATTTAAAATTAAGACGATGACTGTTATGGGGAGTACAGCATACAAAACTTCAATGAGTTTGGAAACTAAGACATTCAATTTTCAATCATTCCTTTCTATTAAGTTTTGAAAAGCTTACTAATCTAGTAGTTTGAATCAAGAGACTATATTATAAATATTAGGAGTTTTTTCCTATTTTTGTGTTACTTAACCTTATTTTACAATTCATGATGTTACATGACAATTCAAAAATTTTCTGAACGATGTGGTTGAACGGTCCGTTAGTCAGAACCCTAACTTTTAACCAAACAAAATACCCCTAGCACTCGGCGAGGGGCATTTATACAATATATTAATATACGTCACGCAGGTAACGGCCTTCTGTTTTCATGTCTTTTAGATAAGTTTCAGCAGCTTCTCGGTCCATTCCGCCTTCTTGTTCAATAATGGTCAGAAGGGCCTCGTTCACGTCTTTTGCCATATGGTCTTTATCTCCACACACGTAGAAATAAGCACCATTATCAATCCATTCGAACACTTCTTTACTGTGCTCAAGCATCTTATGCTGGACATATACTTTTTGATCTGAATCACGAGAGAATGCAACATCAATTTTTGTTAGAATTCCGTCTTGTTGGTATTTTTCCAATTCATCTCGATATAAGAAGTCAGTCGCCTCATGTTGATCTCCAAAGAATAACCAAGAACGGCCAGACGCTTTATTGATAGCAAGTTCTTCGATAAACGAACGGAATGGTGCGATCCCTGTTCCAGGTCCAACCATGATGATATCTTTATCAAGAGTTTCAGGTAAATGGAAATGTTTATTGACTTGAACGAATACTGGAAGGGTATCTCCTTCTTGAACACGCTCTGCACATTGAACAGAGCAAACTCCTTTACGTTCACGTCCGTGCGCAGTGTAACGAACAGCACCGATTGTTAAATGAACTTCGTCAGGATGTGCAGCTAAACTACTTGCAATGGAATAAAGTCGTGGTACCATTTTTCGTAATAAGGCAACGATTTCTTGAGCTGGAACCTTCCACGGACCAAATTCACGTAGCATATCAAGTAAGTCACGGCCAACGCAATATTCTTTCACCGCTACTGCATCTTCGACAAGCTTTTGGAGCTCCGCGTTATCAGTGAATGCTGCCGCACTTTGTAAAATCTTTCTTGAGAGTAACGTAATATCAAGGTATGTTTCCAATGCTTCTTTAAGTGGCATTAACTCTCCTTTACGGCCAACAGTTACAACCTCTTCTGCATCCCATTTCATTTCTTCTAGAATAGCTTCGACTAATTCTGGATCATTGGAAGGTGCAATTCCAAGCGTATCACCAGGAATATATGAAAATCCTGAGCCTTCTAATGATAACTCAATATGCCTTGTTTCCTTGCTTGAACCTTCCCCGTTTAAGTTAATGTTCTTAAGAACTTTTGCCGGAAATGGATTTGTTCTTGAATATGTTGCAGGGACAGGCTTTTGCGGATTTTTTTCATCATCTATAGTTCGTTGCATTTTCTAAAAACCTCCAACAGTTATATATATTTAGAATAACACATGTATAAGTGACCTGGTGTGCGTTTTGACACATTATTGGCATTGAAATTGCCAACAACACTCGCCCAATTATAGCATAAGTCAATTCAAATTATAGAATATATACATCCATTAATACAAACGAAAATAATGCGTAGTATTTTTCAGAGTAGTCTCTTTTAATATTATATTATTCAATGCTTAGATTCCGTGCATGAGAAGCTTCAGTAAAAGAAGAAAACTATAAGACCGTTAATACTTTGTCTAAGAGAAAAAGGAACGAAATCCGATTGGATTCGTTCCTTCGTTTTTTCTCGCTCAAACTTTATACATTTATTTACGCACTTTGTTTCTGTGCTTGTTTATTTTCTCCAATTTTTTCAATTTCCTCTAAAGTACGACCGCGAGTTTCAGGAACACGAATCCGGATAAATAAAACGCCAAGTAAACAAATAGCTCCGAAGATTGCAAATACAGCTTCTTGGGACATCGAAGCAGTCATAATTGGAAATAGCAATCCAACTAAGAAAGAACCTATCCAGTTAAAAGAGGATGCCAAGCCTGATGCACGTCCACGAATCATCAACGGGAATATTTCGCCGACAATCACCCATGTTAAAGGAGCCCAAGTGAATGAATAAAATGCTACATAAATACTTAAAAATACAACGATCATCATTGGATCAGCATTTGGAATTACTAAATTCAAAATTGCTGGTAAAATAAAGGACAGTCCCATCACCGTTCCACCTAATGTTAGTAAAGTACGGCGATTAAATTTATCAGCTATCCATAGGAATACTAGTGAACCTATAACTAGAATGATTCCTTGAATAATTGGCCACATCAATGCTGAACTAGCGGCATTTCCTGTTGCCTTTTCAACGATCAAAGGAATGTAATAAAAGATTGCGTTAGCTCCTTGGAATTGTTGGAAAGCAGCAACACCGACTCCAGCAATGACTAAATATCGGTATTTACTATTTAGTAGTGAACTCCAAGTTACATTTTGACCCGCCATTTTTTCCTCTTGTATGGCATCTTGAATCTGTTTAACTTCTATTTCGATTTTGTCCTTAGGGCGAATGAAACTTAAAACTTTACGTGCTTCATCTAGTCTATTATTCTTTATCAAAAATCGTGGTGATTCAGGTAGCTTTAATACTCCAATAAATAAAATCAAAGCTGGTACCGCTGCCATTGTTAGCATTAAACGCCATGCCATGGTTGTAGGTAAACCACTCAATAAATAATCAACAATGTACGAAAGTAACATTCCGGAAACTATCATTGTTTGATTTATACCTGACAAGCGGCCTCGCAAACGTGCAGGTGCCATTTCCGACATATACGCCGGTACCAACGCGGAAGCTGCTCCGACAGCCATTCCCAAGAATACACGAACAACAATCAAAAATATATTTCCATTATGAGGTGCCATTCCTGACAGTATAGACCCAACAACAAAAATTACTGCAGATAGTAAGATCATTTTGCGACGTCCTAATTTATCAGAAAGTTGGCCGGCCATAGCCCCTCCAAAAATCGCACCAAACATGATTGAAGAGGTTATCCAACCAATCACCGCAGCGCTTTCAAGATTCCAATCTTGTTGCAGGAAAGGCAGAGCCCCTGTCATAACACCAATATCATAACCAAACAAAATTCCGCCAAAAGCCCCGAAAAAATAAATGAAACCGCTTGAGACTTTCTTTTCGTTAACCATATCGCTCACCTCAAGATGTTAGAATTATATTGTTTAAGAATTCAATTTAAAAGTATACTTATGGATTTTCATCTTATATAGAAAGTGCTTTCATCTAGAAATATATACTAGTATACTGTTTAATTTAATAAATACTACTAGATTACCTATTTTTACCTCCAAGGAAGTAGAGCTCCCATGGAGGGTAAGGCTACTACTTAATTACGACATATTCCAAGTCAACAAGTTTTGCATAAGTCACGATTTGGTCTGTCGTTAAATTTAATGATACAACTGTATGGTGACCACCGCCGTTTTCAATCCAAGCTTTGACCCCGTCTTGGAAGTTCGGCTTAACCTCCCAAAGTACACGTGCAACTGGAAGATTTGGAGCTGGAACATTTGGTTCAAATGCAGAAACTTCATTAATCAATAGTTTGTAATGAGTACCAAAGTCAGCCATGGAAACAACAACACCGTCTCCAGCTTTACCATCAAACACTAGACGTGCTGGATCTTCTCTATCACCAATACCTAATGGAGATACGATTATTTTTGGTTTGTTGCTTGCTAAAGTTGGATCTACCTCAAGCATATGGGATTGTAGGATTGATTCTTGTCCAGCAGCTAATTCATATGTGTAATCCTCCATAAAGCCCGTAGATTGGTTATGACTCATTACCTTTAGTAAGCGGTCGAGTGCTGCAGTCTTCCAATCTCCTTCACCAGCAAAACCGTAACCTTGTGCCATCAAACGTTGAACGGCTAGACCTGGTAGCTGTTTCATTCCATATAAATCTTCAAAGTTTGTTGTGAAGGCATTGTATCCACCCTCATCAAGGAATCGTTTAATTGCAATTTCATAGCTTGCTTGTACTTTTACGCTCGCTTCCCAATCTTCTTTACTATAAGTCCCATAATCAAAATCATAAAGCTCTTCATACTCTGCAAACAGAGCATTAATTTCTTCGTCTGTAACAGCATTTACATATTGAACTAGATCTCCTATACCGAAATAGTCAACTGTCCATCCAAATTGAATTTGTGCTTCAACCTTATCCCCTTCAGTAACCCCAACATTACGCATGTTATCACCGAAGCGAGCGACCTTAATATTAAAGCTTTCATTATAAGCGACCGCTACGTCCATCCACTGTGCAATTTGCTTCTGTACTTCTGGGCGTTGCCAATAACCGACTACTACTTTATTTTGTTTCTTTAATCGAGCATTGATAAAACCATATTCACGGTCACCGTGAGCAGCTTGATTTAAATTCATAAAATCCATATCTATAGACGCCCAAGGAATGCTTTCATTGAATTGAGTAGCTAAGTGAAGCAAAGGTTTTTGTAATAGTTTTGTTCCCCGAATCCACATTTTTGCAGGTGAAAATGTATGCATCCAAGTAATGACACCCGCAACCTCATCACGGTAATTAACCTCTTTCATGATGTTTGTAATTTTATCCGCACTAACAGCCAAATCTTGTAACACGAGTGGATAAGGAAGCACACCGCTTTCATTTAAAGCATTCGTCATTTCTTGTGCATGCGCTTTAACTTCTGCTAAAGCTTCTTCTCCGTAAAGGTGCTGTGAGCCTACAACAAACCAAAATTCTTTTTTCAACATGATTATCCTCTTCTCCTAGATTAATAGTTTTCTATTATTTTTTGTCCGTAATACGCGTTTTTCCCATGCTTACGTAAATAATGCTTATCTAGTACACCTTGTGGCAAAGTTGGAGCAAAATGATTTAATTCTCGTGCGAATAAATTCATTTTTGCTACTTCATCTAATACAACACTGTTCATGACAGCTGATTTAACATCCTTGCCCCATGTAAATGGACCATGACCTTTGAGCAGAACACCCGGAACTGCTAAAACATCTAAACCACGCTCTTCAAATGTTTCAATAATGACATGACCTGTTTGCGCTTCGTAGCCTTTATCAATTTCCTCCTGTGTTAAGAAACGAGCACAAGGTATAGAACCATAGAATGTATCTGCATGAGTAGTCCCCATCGCTGGAACATCGAGGCCTGCTTGGGCCCAAATTGTCGCCCATGTAGAATGAGTGTGGACAATACCACCGATTTCTGGATAATGGTTATAGAGTACTGCGTGAGTCATTGTATCTGAAGAAGGGTTCAATTCACCTTCTACAACTTTTCCGTCTAAATCAACAACGACCATGTCACTAGGCTTTAACGTTTCATAATTAACACCACTAGGTTTGATAACAAATAAACCACTTTCACGATCAATCGCACTTGCATTCCCCCATGTAAATTTCACTAGTCCATGCTTAGGCAAGTCCAAATTTGCTTGATATACTTCTTCTTTAAGCTGTTCTAACACGTTATTCCCCCCTCTTATAAAACCAGATGTTCAACAGCGGCCTGCTCAATTTTTAAGCCTTTTTTGTACCTTTCAATAAAATTCTCAAACCCTTTAACGTCATATCCGTCTGGATATATTTCTTGTCCATCCGTATCTACGAAAACTTTCTTGTCGAGGAAGTCTTCTAAGCTCTCTTTTTGATCTTTATTCTTCATGTAAGATGCTAGAATAGCCATACCCCATGCACCGCCTTCTCCGGCTGTCGCCATAACTGAAACTGGAGTATTCATTGCGGCTGCAACAATTTTCTGTCCTACTACAGGTGTTTTAAATAAACCACCGTGAGCTAAAATACTATCAATTGCTACGTTTTCTTCCTTTGTCAAAATATCCATTCCAATTTTCAATGCACCAAAGGCAGTAAAAAGATGAGTCCTCATAAAGTTTGCTAAGTTAAAATTACTCTCGGGGGACCTGACAAATAGTGGTCTGCCTTCTTCTAATCCTGTAATATTTTCCCCTGAGAAATAACCGTAGCTAAGTAAGCCACCACCATCTGGGTCCGCTTCCAAAGCTTTATTTAACATCACTTCAAATAATTTATCGGTATCGACCTTTTGTCCCATTGCCTCAGAAAACTCCCGGAACAATCCCAGCCAAGCATTGATATCACTTGAACAGTTATTCGCATGAACCATTGCAACTGGACTTCCGTCTGGTGTGGTGACCAAGTCGATTTCGGGATATACCTTTGAAAGTTCCTTTTCTAATACAATCATCGCAAAAACAGAGGTTCCTACTGAAACATTTCCGGTACGTTTTCTCACACTATTAGTAGCAACCATTCCAGTTCCTGCATCACCTTCTGGAGGACAAATCGGAATGCCTGGCTGCAAATTCAGAGATCGATCTAGAATCTTTGCTCCAACTTCCGTTAATTCTCCAGCTTTTTCACCTGAGATATGTACTTTAGGAAGGATATCTTTTAACTTCCAAGGATAATCTTTACTAGCTATTAGTTCGTCAAACTGCTTTAGCATTGATTCAATATAGTCATGAGTAACTTCATCAATCGGGAACATACCAGAAGCATCACCTATACCAATGGCTTTATTTCCAGTCATGAGCCAATGAATGTATCCAGCTAAAGTTGTAATGTAATTAATTCGTGATAAATGTTTTTCGTCGTTTAATATCGCTTGATATAGATGAGCAATACTCCATCTTTCAGGGATATTGAATTGAAATTTATTGGTTAATTCCTTTGCTGCAACAACAGTTGTTGCGTTTCGCCAAGTACGAAATGGGACTAATAGCTCCCCCGTCTCATCAAATGCCATATACCCATGCATCATTGCAGAAAATC
Organism: Bacillus sp. JJ1533; assembly: GCF_036965045.1. Taxonomy (NCBI): domain Bacteria; kingdom Bacillati; phylum Bacillota; class Bacilli; order Caryophanales; family Bacillaceae; genus Bacillus; species Bacillus sp. JJ1533. The sequence goes on from NZ_JBALOV010000001.1 coordinate 24,401, forward strand.
CTATAGATCCAACTGTTCGAATCGTGATTCCATAATTTCGTTCAACTTCTTGTTTCATTTCACTATAAGCTGTTTGCAAACCAGTGATAATATCAACTAAGTTGTACGTCCAAAATCCATTTTCCAGCCGATTTTCCCACTCGTAACTTCCGGTTGCAATTGTTTCATAATCCTGATCAATCAACACTGCTTTAATACGGGTGGATCCGAATTCAATTCCAAGTGACGTATTCCCCATAGCAATCGCTTGTTTTACATCTACCCGATTTGTTGTCATATAAACATCCCTCCCTGATAACGGTTTCTTTATGTAAAAGGATGCGCTTTCCTTTTTGCTAATAGCAACTACGAATAGTATATTTTTTGTACGTACATTTGTCAATATTAAATTAAAATTATGCTATCAACTTTTGATAATTGAAATTCCGCTACTCTTTTATGCATTAAGAATACAATGGTTGAAGAGTGAAACTTATTTACACTAAAAATTAGGGGGAGTTTGTATAATTATTCAGTGCTTTCCCTTGATATTAGAACAAAAACTTTTATTCAAATTCGAAACATGATAAAATATGTCCATACAACTTATTTAAATGGAAAAATTTGAACATGAACAATTATGAAAGTAGAGAGATTAATGAAACCAAAATATCAGGTCATCATCGAAGATATAAAAAGTAAAATCCTTTCGGGTGATTATGCTGTTGGTGAGCAAATCCCAACTGAATTTACTTTGCAGGAGACGTACAATGTTAGCCGTCATACAGTTCGAAAGGCAATTTTAGAACTTTCTAATGATGGTTATTTAAGAAGTGAAAAGGGTTCAGGTACTTATGTTAGTAACCAATATCGGTCAAAATCCGGTGGAAGTTCAACTAAGAAAACAATTGGTGTAATCACAACCTACATTTCCGATTATATTTTCCCCTCCATTATTCGCGGAACCGAAGGAAGATTAAATGAGGATGATTATTCATTACTTTTAGCTAGTACGAATAATGATGTTGAACAAGAAAAGAAAGCTTTGGAAATGATGCTATCCTATGGCGTGGATGGATTAATCGTTGAACCTACCAAAAGCAATCTTTATAATCCTAATATCGCATATTACCTCTCTTTTAAGGAACAAGATGTACCCCTCATCATGATCAATGCTTATTATGAAGAACTGGAGGTGCCTTTCCTTCGTTTAGATGACGTACAATCTAGCTATACAGCAACAAAAGAATTAATTTCAAAAGGCCACACACAAATTGGACTTATTTCTAAAACAGACGATTTACAAGGTAAGTTTCGAATGAAGGGATACATTAAAGCGCTTGGTGAAGCAAAGTTACGTTTTCAACCAGATCAAGTGCTTTCCTACAACACGGAGACCAAGCATGACTTATCCATTAATTTGAAAGAATTTCTAATAAAAAATAGAGACGTATTGACTGCAATTGTTTGCTATAACGACGAAGTAGGGTTGGAAGTCGCAAATGTATGCAGACAACTTGATATTTCCATACCAGACAAATTATCAATAATTGGGCAGGACAACTCCTATATTGCGAAAAATGCTAATATCAAACTAACCACATTAACACACCCACAAGAGCAAATGGGACGCGATGCGGCGGATTGGGTCATTAAGAAACTTCAAGGAAAAAAGGATTTGCCCAACGAAACCCTTTACCAACCAGTATTGATTGAAGGCGAAACGGTAAAAGAATTAGACGAGCAATGAACTGGGTGTAATAACTACCATATAAAAGAACCCTAACTTAGTTGGACAATTACTATGGTGAAAAGTCTTCGATGCTTCGTGGGATCAATTAAAGTAAAGTGAAGTTCCTTGCTGTAAAAACTACCCTCTTTTCAGGAAATACGAGGGTAGTTTTATTTGCTTTAGACTGAGTTTTCGTTGGGTAATTAAAAAGTATGTGAAAAAGTTCACAAATTCTTGCTATTAAACTCATTTTTTTAGAGAATCTATTGTTATACTGATATTGTATTGAGAATCTACTATTCTATATTGAAAGGTTGAGGATCATGAAAGCACTTAGATGGCACAAGGCAAAAGATTTACGATTAGAGAACATCGATGAACCTAAGGCGAAAAAAGGGGAGGTCAAACTTAAAGTAGAGTGGTGTGGAATTTGTGGAAGTGATTTACACGAATATACAGTAGGCCCTATTTTTATTCCATCTGAAACCCCACATCCAATCACAGGCGATAAGGCACCAATTGTATTGGGTCACGAGTTTTCAGGTCAAGTTGTTGAAATTGGTGAAGGCGTATCGAAGGTACAGATTGGTGACCGTGTTGCCGTTGAACCTATCTTTTCTTGCGGGGAATGTGAAGCTTGTAAACAAGGTAAATATAATCTTTGCGATAAAATGGGGTTTTATGGCCTTTCTGGAGGCGGTGGAGGATTTTCAGAATTCGCTTCTGTACCTGAGCATATGTTACATAAGCTTCCTGAAACAGTATCTTATGAACAAGGAGCACTTGTTGAACCAGCTGCAGTTGCACTTCATGCAGTGAAACAAAGCAAGCTCCAAGTTGGTGATAAAGCCGCAGTATTTGGCACCGGTCCAATCGGTCTTTTAGTGATCGAAGCCCTCAAGGCTGCTGGTGCAACCGAAATCTATGCAATAGAGCTTTCAGAGCAACGAAGACAAAAGGCTGAAGAACTAGGGGCAATTGGAATTAATCCAAGTAATGGTGATGTAGTAGAGCAAATTCAACAGCTTACTAATGGCGGAGTAGACGTTGCATACGAAGTAACAGGGGTTCCACCTGTTTTGGTACAAGCCATAAACTCTACAAAATTCAATGGTGAAACCATGATTGTCAGCATTTTTGAAACCGAGGCTACGATTCACCCACAAAATATCGTAATGAAAGAACGGACGGTAACAGGTATTATCGGATATCGAGATGTATTCCCAGCTGTTATTCGTTTAATGGCTGAAGGTTATTTCCCTGCTGAAAAACTGGTAACAAAACGAATTACACTTGATGAAGTCATTACTGAAGGGTTCGAAAGTTTACTTAAAGAAAGAAATCATATAAAAATTCTCGTCAATGCTGAATAAAAATAGGAATGAGCCAATAGAACATGATCTATTGGCTCATTTTTTATTTAACGATCATGATTAATATAAAACTTCATAGCCTTAAGTATTGTCCCTTTTCTCCCAATAATGGTATCATGACCACCTCTGATCCATTTATTTCAAATCTTCAATGGAATTAATGTCGACGTATTCCGGTACTACTAAGCCATTCTTTGTTCCGTGAAGATTTTTTCCAAGATCAATTAGATCGTTTTTATACGTATTATAGTATTCAATATGGGTGCTTGGAAGCCACGCACCAACCATTGCATCGGAGCTGCCGTTGGCAACACCCGCAAACATTGGTCCAACTTCTACCTGGGTTAAGGTTACATCATAGCCATTTTGCTCAAGAACCTTTCCAATTACATTTGTACTCGCTATCTCCGTATCCCAGGCAACAAAGACAAGATTGATACTTTCTCCATTTCCCGATTGGACACCTTTCGTCCACTCCGACACCTTATCAGGATTGGCCTCAATCCATTTTTCTGCTGCTTCACTCGCATTCATACCATCTGTTACATCAACCATTACCGCTTCCATGTCATTTGGTTCCCATGAGAATTGGTCAAGAATTGTATAAGCCCCAGGTGCATCCTCCTCAAGACCTTTTCTAACAAGTGTATGGATATCTTCAGTACCCCCAAAGGAGCCTTGTGGATCGTCCAGATATTTCAACTTAAAAGAAGCGAACATCCAGTGCGGTGACCAGCCTGTCACAATAATCGGTTTTTTTGCATTATAGGATTTCTTTAACTCCGCTACCATAGCTGCTGAAGATCCTTCCACAAGGGTCCATTGGTCTAATCCATAAGCTTCCAGTGCATCACTAGCTTGCTGCATAATGCCTGCACCAGGCTCTATCCCGATAATTTCATACTCCGTTCTTCCCCCAATGCTGTTGGCATTTTCCGGAGTGATTGTCTCACCCTTTTGAAAGGCTAACACAATTGCCGTGCCTACTACTAGAACAGCTAATATCGAAAAAGCTAGTCTTGGTTTTAACATATGCTTATATGCTGGATTACGTAAGTTTTGTGTAATCCGATCGAGTATGATTGCTATAAAGACAATTGATAAACCTGCTTCAAAACCTTTTCCTACATCAATTTGACTTACTGCTCGATAAACATCTGCTCCAAGTCCTGGCGCTCCAACTAATGAAGCTGTTACGACCATTGATAGAGCAAGCATTATACTTTGGTTAATTCCAGCCATAATTGTTGGAGTCGCCAACGGTAATTGAACTTTGAACAATTTCTGACTTCTAGTCGATCCAAAAGCATCCGCTGCCTCAATAAGATCCCCTGGCACCTCTTGAATCCCAAGATTGGTCATACGGATGGTTGGTGCAATCGCAAATATGATCGAGGCGATAATCCCCGGCACAACGCCAATCCCAAAAAATAATATGGACGGAATTAAATACACAAAAGCAGGCATTGTCTGCATAAAGTCTAAAATAGGTGTGACAATGTTTTGGATTGTTTTTCGCTGGGCGCACCATATCCCAATTGGAATTCCGATGACTATCGTAATTAATCCAGATAAGATAACAATCGCCAATGTTTGAATACTTGATTCCCAGTAACCCAGATTATCTATTAAAAGCAGACTGACTATGGTAAAAATCCCTAACGGCCACCTGCTAGTATAGGTTACTAATAGTGCGAGGATGATGATTAAGACAATCGAAGGCCCTACGCTTAATACATCAACTAAAGTGTTCAATAAACCATCAATCGTATTTGTTAAAAATGTAAAGAAGCCGGAAAACGCTACAGTTACCCATTGGACAAGAGAGTCCACCCATTCCCCTAATGGAATTTTCGGCATATTCATTTCATCCCTCACTCTCCAGGTCGTTCAACGAATCTTTATTTCCTGCTAACGCTCCAACAACAGCTCCGCGAATCACTATTCCTTTTAATCGATGTTCTTCATCTATAACAGATATTGGTAGGCTTGATGTCGCCATCACATCCATTAAATCGGTAATTAGTGTATCCTGTGAAACTGTTGGAATGTCTGTTGTCATGACTTCAGAAATGGGTTGATTTTGATCGATAGCCTGTTTAGCTTGTTCAGCGGTCAATGCTCCCAATAGCTTTTGCTTCCGATCAACGATGAATATGCTAGAGTACCCTTGCTTGCGCATTATTTCTAAGGCAACCCTTGGTCCTCGGTCAATACCGATTTTTTCTCCTCTTTTCATGACATGTGAGGCCGTGAGTACTTTTGATAAGTCAACATCCTCCACAAACTTCTCAACAAATTTATTCGCAGGTTTCATCATAATTTCTTCAGGTGTTCCAAGCTGAATCACACTACCGTCCTTCATGAGGGCAATTCGATCACCGATTCGTAAAGCTTCATCTAAATCATGAGTAATAAAAATAATCGTTTTCTTGTACTGTTCTTGAATTTGAATTAATTCATCCTGCATATCTTTTCGAATAAGTGGATCGAGTGCACTGAATGCCTCATCCATCAGGATAATATCGGTATCGCTTGCAAGAGCCCGTGCGAGACCTACCCTTTGCTGCATTCCGCCACTTAATTGTGATGGAAGCTGGTGCTCGTACCCTTTTAACCCGACGGCCTCGAGAGCTTTCATTGCTTTTTCCCTGCGTTCATCAGGTGAGACCTTTTTGATTTCAAGACCGAACTCCGTATTTGCTAATATGGTACGATGCGGAAATAAAGCGAAATTTTGAAAGACCATACTGATTCGCTTTTGCCTAATTTCTCTGAGCCGGGCAGCATTCATCTTCACAATATCTTCGTTTTTTATCAAAATCTCTCCAACCGTCGGATCAATCAGCCTGTTAAACATTCGGATTAATGTAGATTTGCCACTTCCAGATAAACCCATAATCACAAAGATCTCACCGGGGTAAATTTTGAAATTGACATTATTCACACCGACTGTTTGCCCTGTAGCTTTCAGGATTTCTTTCTTTGATTTACCTTGCTTCAATAAATCAATGGCTGTTTTAGGAGATTTGCCAAAGATTTTCGAAACATTTCTGACCTCTACATACGGATCCATCCAATCACCTCAAAGTGTTTATTGCCTATGCTGTTCTTACCTTTACCTACTTTGTATGCTTCTATGAAATTTCCATAGAAAAAGAGGATAGGATTGAATAATCAAAAGCAGACAATACTTTATCACGAAATGAAAAAGGGTTGTCAAAATAGTGTTGGATAACACTATTTGACAGCCCTATAAATCCATCTTAAATTCTTAATTTTTATTTAGAAACTCTTTGACCATTTCATTGAACTTTTCATCATGCTCCCAAAACATCATATGTCCTCCAAGAACCTTCACTTGGGATTCAGGTGTTAATTGGTTTGTATAGTTTTTAGCAATATCCGCCCAGTGCTCTGCGACAATTGTTAAGGTAGGAACTGCTTTACTTGCCTGTTTTGCTTGCTCTCGATAATCAGAAAACATACCTGATGCAAACAAATTTCCTGCAATGTAATAGGGTGTTTTTAGTGATTGTTCGACCAGCCAGGTTAGCTCTTCTTTCTCAAGCTCTCTTTGTACCATGACTTGTGTGATATAGCTTGTTATGAACTCCCGATGTCCTGCTGAATTACGTAAATAGCTATTATAGATTGCTGCAATATCGTCTAATGGTCCTTCCACCCAATCATCATTGACTGATAAAGATTTAGGCGGCATATCCACAAAAATTAAAGATTTAATCTGATCAAAGCCTTTTTGCTTCACATACTCCCAAACTGTAAAACAACCAAACGACCAGCCTACAAGTGTTGCATTTTTCACATTCAATTGATGGAGAATGGAAGCTAAATCCGAACCGTGTGTAACATAATCATTTCCATGAAGAGATATCGTTGATCTCCCGTGACTCCTTGGATCAATTACGATAACCCTGTTCGTTTTTGAAAAATATTCAATTTGCTTTGAAAAAACCTCAGTAGTGAATGTAAAACCGGGAATGAAAACAAGGGGTTCTCCTTCCCCTACATCTTGAACAAATAATTCGACCCCTGAATCAACTTCAATATATTTTCCATCAATCAAACTCATCATCATCCCCCCAAGATTTTGCTTTTACACACTATATTCACCTTTTAGATTCTAAATTCCTTCTATTAAGAGACAATTAGAAAAAGCCTCCGTAAACTACGAAGGCTTAACAAAATATATTTCGTACTATTTTAATTTACGGTTAAGACGGCAGTTTTTGAATATTGCTTACCAGGATGATGAGCAGGAAGCTGGCTTCCTTGACCAAATAGGCTATCCCTTAATGTGTCACCTTCATACTCTTTTCGTACAAGACCTCTTTCTTGTAATACCGGAACAACAAGCTCTACAAAATCAATAAACGTACCAGGCGTAATCGCATACGCAATGTTAAATCCATCTACTCCGGTTTCTGCCACCCAACTCTCTAAATCATCTGCAACCTGTTCCGGGCTTCCAACCGTGACGGGACCTAATCCACCAATTCCGGTATACTTTTTAATTTCTTCGACCGTCCAATTTTTATCAGAATCAATTCTCGTAAAGTTTTCTACGGTTGACTGAATCGCGTCATTTTTTACAAACTTAAGATTTTCATTCGGACCATATTCCGAAAAGTCAATTCCTGTCCAACCACCCAAAAGCGCTAGCGCTCCTTCATAACTTACATGTTTTTGATAATCATTGAACTTTTCATATGCTTCTTCTTCAGTCCGGCCAACAATCGGAGTGATACAAGCCAGGATTTTTATTTCCTCTGGTGCTCTACCAGCTTTTATGGCTTCTTCACGCAGTTTTTTTACAGAATGCTTTGCGGCATTTTTAGTCGGTGCCCCAATAAAGACTAATTCTGCATTTTTACCCGCGAAAGCACGCCCCTTTGAAGAGGTTCCTGCTTGATAGAGTACCGGTGTTCTTTGTGGGGATGGCTCGCATAAATGTGCACCCGGAACTTTATAATACTTTCCTTCATGGTTGATATCATGAACCTTACTTGGGTCTGCGAAAATTCGATTCTCTTTGTCTAGTAAAACAGCATCATCCTCCCAGCTACCTTCCCATAATTTATAGCAAACCTCTAAATACTCTTCAGCGATATCGTAGCGTTCATCATGTTTAATTTGGTCTTCCAACCCCATATTAACAGCTGCACTCTTTAAATATGAAGTGACAATATTCCAGCCTACACGCCCCTTCGTTATATGATCTAGCGTAGACATCCTCCGAGCAAATGTATAAGGATGCTCATGTGTGACAGATGCAGTGACTCCAAAGCCTAAGTGCTTTGTCACAGCAGACATTAAAGGAACGATTAGGGATGGGTCGTTAACAGGTGTTTGTGTACCTTGACGGATAGCCGCATCTCGAGAGCCTTGGTATACATCATACGGACCCAGTACATCTGCTAGGAAAATAGCATCGAATCTCCCCTTTTCTAAAATCTTCGCCAGTTCAATCCAATATTCGCTATCTTTATAGCGATAGGATTGATCCTCTGGATGGGTCCACAAACCTGGAGACTGATGGCCAACACAGTTCATATCAAATGCATTTAAATAAATTCTTTTCTTTGTCATTGTAATTAGCTCCTTTTTAATGAATGTTATAAAACAAAGTTCTTTTTCTGGTTTACTGCTTCAACAAAGTAATAAAGCTCCTTTTTCAATCTTTCTAAAACATTCACGTCGATTATCGGGTTGACGACTTGTGTTTTATCGATTTGGCAATCCTGGAAGTAAACTCCTTGGAGGCTTTGCCCCTTTAATGCTGCCAATAAAGGTTTGAGGCTGAAGTCAATCGCAAGTAAATGAGCTGGGCTCCCACCTGTCATGATTGGCAAAACGGTTTTTCTCGCTAATACATCCTGGGGAAGCAAATCCAATACCGCCTTCAGAACTCCTGTATACGCTGCCTTATAAACAGGTGATCCTACAATCACTCCATCTGCACTTTGAATGAATGAAGTTAGGTCCTTAAGGGCTGGACTATCAAACTTCAGATTAAATATGTCATCAGATGGAATATCTCTTACGGACACATGTGTAACAGAAAATCCTTCCTGCTTAAGTTTCTTGCCAGCATATTGCAGAACTAAATCTGTTCGAGAATTTTCTGAAGGGCTTCCCGATAAAATTACGATTTCGCTCATTTTGATCATCCTTTCTTTTTTTGCAAATCAAAAAGGCATCTTTATACAAAACGTCATAAATGGACGCTTTGAAAATAAAGATGCCTTTAGTCGTCTAATCGGCAATTATTTAGTATTTTTTGATAATTTTTGAGTTGAAGTGGATTTTTGTAATGAAAAACGCTTCTTTTCTGTCGCATCAATTTGAGTAATTTCCCCATCATGGACGGTAATTACAATAGATCCAAAATCCAGCTTTTCCAATGTTGATAAAATATGTTTCACCTTTGATTCATCAAGCTTCGCCACGTAACTCCCCCTCGTTGTAAAATGTGTATTATTTCATTGCCATTGGTTGACCAGTGCGGCAATAAATTCTTGGAGCAACATAAAAAACCCTCTTCTAGACAAGAAGAGGGCGTACGTAAATAGTTCAATACACTCTTCTTATCTTTCAAGCTTCACGCTTGCTGGAATTGGCACAGTACAAAATGTCTGTTGCCGAGGCATCGTCGGGCCAGTCCCTCCACCTCTCTTGATAAGAACTAACTGGTTATGAAGTTGTTGTTTGTTGATACTAAATTACACTCAAAACGTTTTTCTGTCAATCACTTTATTCAAAAATTTTCAAAAGAGGTAATTTTTAGTTATTTAGTCATGGTTACTGTGGGGACAAATTAGAACAAGTAAAGACCAGTAAATTCTTTGTAATGATTGTAGTAGAAACTTAATTCAAAGATTCCATGCACTAAAGCATAAGATACAATAAAACACTTTTATTGAAGGAGGAATGATGGATATTTTAGCGAAAATCAATTGTAAATTAAAAGGACATGATTTTGAAGAAATCAATCAGAAACCTGATGGTTGGGGATATATTGCAACCTATTTTATATGTAACCGATGTGGTCACGAAAAGGTAGTCACGGAGCGAGAGGATGATGTGTAAATGTTGACTAACATGTAAGGTTCGGTTTTTATCAACAACATTATCTTACGGCTTACATGAACAATAGCACGTTAAACAACCCTATTTAGCAGACATTAAAGTGCACTATGTAGGGTTGTTTTTATTACAATGTCCCGGTAGGCCTATATTAATAACCATGCTTACAGAGTTTTTTTAAGTTTGATCTTTTCTTTATATTGTCACAAAGTTATTCGTGGCCATATAGTTTATACTCTTGTTCAAGTTCACTTAAAGTTAATTCATAAAGATGCTTATCATTTTTCTTATAAATTCCTAGATTAATTAGCCTGATAATTAGTTCTTTCTTTTTTAATTGAACAGCGTTTCTTAAAAGATTCCCCATTTTTATCACCTCAATTTAGAAAAAAGCTATAAATCATGAATAAGTTTATGACTGAGTATATTATGTTGTCAGTAAAGTATTATCCAAACAGTTCTTTTCGACTTTCTTTTATTCTATCAACCTATATTTTTATTCTTCTTTGATTCTAGAGATTGTGTAGCTTAACTGATTGAAAACTTTATTTATCAGCCAAATTATACAAATGGAACTTAAGAAATAAGTGATTAGATAGCTTAAAATGACCAACATTTAAATTCCTCCATCATCATCATTTGACCTTATCCTCTGACTCTAGTCATTATAGACGAGGAATCTCTTGAAATTTGTCGATTTATCTAGAATTTACAACTCTTAATCGAATTGTTAACCTGCTTTAATAAAAGAAAAACTTGTAATTAATTCTTAACCCTTTGCGCTTTGAATATAAAAAAGGCCCCGAATCTTATAATTCGAGACCACAATAATAAATAATTTATAGATTAAGAAGTATTCGCCCAAGCTCATCCATATTTTAATATTATTATCCATGTGTATACTTCTAGTTCTATTACTTGAGGTTACTTAAAAAAACCTCATACTGTTCTCGAACAAAACCTTTTACAAGTTCAAGTTTTTCTTTCGTATTTATTACTTCAAACGGAACATAAATTTCATGTTTTTTTAATGCAAAACTTCTCATTTTTTCAATTTCAAAATCCAATAGTTTTTGAATTCCTTTCTGAATCTCTTTCCCTTTTAATGATTCCTTATTACCTGGATCGACATGGAGGATTAAACAGCTGTATCGTTTTTCTCCATACAGTGTGGCAAACTTCGGCATTTTCCCCCAAAAAAGGATTGGTTTCTATCCTAGTGTTAAACTTTTTGGGGCCAAGGTGAATTCCATTCGACCCAATCCACTTAGAAATTTATGTAGTTCACTAAATACATGTAATTCGTTCATTTATCTCTCTCCCCCTAGCATAATATTTTCATTTAATGTTAGATTAACTCCAAAAAAATAAAATGATAATAGCATATTCATTTTCCCACCTTTCACCCTTACAATCTTTTAACAAAGAATCAACTATTCTTTACAAATATTAAATGCCCTTGAAATATTGCTAGGTTAAGATTTCTATATCTATCGTACCATTTTGTATTTGGATAGAAAATAAAAGGTGGAGGCAATAAAATGCAGAGTCATAAAAAGCTTAAAATGTTCAGCAAAGTACTTTTAGCTGGTTTTTTACTAGGTTCAGCAAGCTCAATTATTGGTAATCAGGCACATGCAAAAATGGAAATTCAAAATCAAGATGAGGTTAAAAAGATTGCAGGCTATAGCATAGGTTCAATCAATGAAGATGGCGGTGTTGCTGAAATAGTTAAGTATAATGCTGCTAACCAAAAGTTTTACGTGATTAATGGCCATGGACAGACAATTGATATTGTGAGTCTAAAAGGTTTAACCTCTACGGACACAGTGCAGAAACTACAAAAAGAAAAGTCTATTAATATTGCAGACGCTGTGAACTCCGATACTTTTACTTATGGAGACTTAACAAGCATTGATATAAATAACTCACAAGATTTAATTGTTGCAGCGGTACAAGATGCGGATTATACAAAAAACGGAAAAATTGTTGTCATGAATCCTAATGGTGAAATTCAAAAAACGTTTGATGCAGGTGTTCAACCTGACATGGTTAAAATTACAACTAATGGAAAGTACATTTTATCAGCGAACGAAGGGGAACCACGTAATGGTCTTCGAGGGGAGGACCCTGAGGGATCAGTTACAATAGTTGAAACCACATCTGGAAAAGCGACACACCTTACCTTCAATGATGCAAGTGTGATTGATGATGATGTACATATTCGCAACAATGGTACAAAAGCAGATGCTAGTAAAGATTTTGAACCTGAATACATTGCGGTCTCAAAAGATGGTAAAAAGGCATATGTAACTCTACAAGAGAATAATGCGATTGCTACAATTGATATTCAAAAAGCCAAAGTTTTATCTGTTAAATCTCTAGGTTATAAAGACCACTCCATCGCAGGTAATGAATTGGATGCAGCAAGAAATGGTGAGATAGAATTTGAAAGACTACCAATTTTGGGAGCTTATATGCCCGATGGGATTGCACATGTAACCATCCGTGGTGTCGATTATCTTGTTACTGCAAATGAAGGAGATGCGACAGAGTGGCCTGAGGATGACTCGGATTTTATTAATGTTGCAGATTTTAAAGATGAAAAAGATAAAATTACACTTGACACAAGTCTGTTTAAAGGAATGACAGCAGAGGAAGCACAAGCAACATTCGAAAGTATGAAAAATTCAACGGATTTTGATAAGCTTGAAGTGCTAACAGATCGTGGAAATGATGCCATTTATACGTTGGGAGGGCGCTCTTTCTCTATTTGGAAGGCTGATACAATGGAACTCGTTTACGATAGTGGAAGTGATTTCGAAACGATCACTTCAAGCCGTTTCCCAGATGTATTTAACTGGTCTAATGACGATGATGCATTTGAAAAGCGTAGTACAAAAAAGGGACCTGAGCCTGAAGATGTGAAAGTTGGGATGATTGGTAATCAAGTATATGCATTTGTAGGACTTGAAAGAATTGGTGGAGTAATGACATATAACATTACCGACCCTCAGAATCCACAGTTTGCAAACTATAATAATACTAGAGACTTTTCACAAGCGATAGCTGGTGATGTATCACCTGAAGGACTAGAATTTATCGCACATAATGAAAGTCCTACTGGAAATCCACTTGTTTTAGTAGGTAACGAAGTAAGCGGCACTGTTTCTGTTAATGAAATCCAAGTAAAGCACGGGAAGCTTGGCAAAACACACCCCGCAAAGAATGGCAATAACGAATACAAAGTTAAATAAGAACATATCTAATACAAAGCTTAATTTCTTAAGGGAGAGGTTAAGCTTTTGTATTTTAAAGAATCTGTACAACTTTCAAAAAAATGGTGGGACACGGTACCTGTCCCCGCGTCCCACCCCTTTATACTAATCCGTATCGCCCTATCCGGAAAATCCGTTATAATCGCTTCGACTTGTAAAATTAGTAATCTTTCAATATCAGTTGGTTCATTGACAGTCTAGACCCCTAATTGATTATAGAGACCATGAAAATTCTTGACATTATTAGTAGTCATAAAACATAAAACACACTTCGCTTATCTCTTTAGAAAGAGGGAAGTGTGTTTTATGTTCAGAAACCTTTATTTAACGAGAAAGCTACTTAATTAGCAACCGAATGCTCTTTTGCTTTCTCCTTTTCTTTAAATCTTCCAATCACTGCGCCGCCGACGAAACCAATTATTGCTGGAATTAACCATGCGAACCCATTACTGCTCAATGGAATCATCCCAATTATACGAGATAAAAATGGTATATTTACGGCTGATGTCAAAGCTTCAGTTACGCTAATAATCACTGTTAATAACACGGCACCTTGAAAGGAGGCAGTGTTTGGTAAGTGCCTGTGGAAGATCCCAACCAATATGACTACGATACAAATCGGGTAGATTGCCTCATAAAGCGGTGTTGCGATAAATACGATTCGATCTACACCTAATAATGCAATGGCAATGCCAAGGACGCAGACGATGGCCGCAGTTGTTTTATAACTCAGCTTTCCATTTGTTAAACTATCAAAAAATTGAGCAACAGCTGTAGTCAAGCCAATCGCAGTAGTCAAACACGCTAATGCTACCACGATCCCTAAACCGTAAAGCCCGCCATTACCTAATATCGATTCTACAATCCCTAATAATAGTTCGGCCCTATCTATGTTTTGAGGATACATCCCACTGCCTGAAGCCCCTAAATATAAAAGCCCCGAATAGATGATAACTAAAAAGGTAAGGGCGATGAGCCCAGCATAAGCGGTCATTTTATTTCTTTCCTTTTCAGACCGATATCCTTTGCCAACAATATGTGAAATAAACACACTTGCAACCATAAAACTTACTAATAAGTCTCCTGTTTGATATCCGCCGAGAAAGGCATTAACAAAACTACTTGAAATATCTGTGTCCACTGGTTGTCCAACCGGCTTTATGATTCCATTTATGATGATGGCAATTAAAATGACAACCAATGCAGGTGTTAAAAAAGCTCCCAATTTATCGATAACATTGTTCCTGTCATTTACAAAATAAAAAGTTAACGCAAAGAAAATGATGACAATAGGTGCTGCCGGAATCGATGGGAAAACTGCCTGAATACCTAATTCATGAGTAACAGCTCCTGTTCTTGGAATGGCGATAAAGCTTGAAAATAACATAATGCCTAGCAGTATCCATTGTGAAAATTTAGGATGTACTTTTTTAGTCAATTGATCTACGGTACCACCTGCATAACCGATAATATAAATCGCTACTATAGGGAAAATGACCCCTGAAATAATGAATCCGATGCTGCCGCTAAACCAATCTGCACCGGACTGTAACCCTAAAAATGGTGGAAAAATTAAATTCCCTGCACCAAAGAATGTTGCAAAAAGCGCAAGTCCAATTATAATGCTATCTCTTAGAGGTTTTTTCATATGGTAATCAGTCCTTCTCTCTTATGTACTATTTGTTTGAATTACTTTTAAAGATTTTTTTATTAGATAACCGTAGATGATTTCAAATTCCGATTTAATTATTCAATTATTACCCCTTTTCTGAAATATTTGGATAAACTTTGCTGCATCGGCTACCTCGTGCTGGTAACAGTACAGTTATTTAAAAATATTTTTTAAATATAACACATAATTCACAAAAATGGAAATTCTATCTTTTCATTTCACCGATAATATCCAACCAAACAAAAAGGAAAATGAACAAAATAAAAGACCCTGAATTCACCGCAATTCAAGGTCCCTATGTTTATAGTTTTTCAGCATTATACTAAGTTCAACTGTTCATTTCTTATCCGTATTGCCCTATCAGGAAAATCAGTGATAATCGCATCAACCTGCAATCTTAGTAAACTTTCAATTTCATTTGGCTCATTGACAGTCCAAACTCTTACTTTATTGTAAAGACCTTGCAAACTCTCATCATTGTCCTCAATTGCCTTCTTGTTGAGGTAATTGATTATTTCCATTGGAAGGTACATTGGAAATTGTTTGTTGAATTGTAGCAGTTGTTGGAATATTTCGTTCTTTGGTAAAAGAATCGTTTTGTTTAAATGTAAAGCCTCTAAATCTAAGGCTTGAATATAATCGTAAGGAAGGGAAATCACATCATTTAGCAACCAGGCTATTTTCGCATTGGAATCGAGCTGCTTCATTCGCAAAATTGATGGCAAATGGAACGAAGAATAAATGATACTCCTATTCTTTCCATATTGTTCAACGATTTTTAGAATCTTCTCCTCAATTCCTTCGTAAGGTATGGCATAGGTTTTTAGTTCGATATTAAGTTCGACAGCAGACGGAGCCAATAAAATGAGGACCTCTTCTAATGTTGGGACCTGTTCCTTATCCCAAGCATCTTCGTATTTGTCAAAGTGAGTAAACCGTTTCCCAGCGCTACATTTTTTGATTTCAGCTAAGGTCAAGTCTTTAATCCACCCTGTTCCATTTGTTGTTCGATCAAGGGTTTCATCATGAATCACAACAACTTCCCCATCCTTTGTCAAATGGACGTCTAATTCTAAACCGTCAACACCTTGATCAATAGCCTTTTTAAAACCAAGTAACGTATTTTCCGGATAAATCCCCTTTGCTCCGCGGTGCCCGTAAATTTTTGTCATCGAAAACCATCCCTTCCTTGCAATTTTAATTCAATAAACTGAAACGAAAAAAAGCGGGGTATCTAACTTTTCGTGGGATTTTATTGTAAAAATGGGCGGGACACGGTACTTGTTACCGTGTCCCTAACCATTACTTCGCTCTTGCTTTGTTTGCTTGTTCAATTGCCTTGTTGAATTGTTCCACTGACGTATTATAGGCCTCATCTACAGAGCCACCGTTGTAAACTGATTCAAGTGCTGTTTCCATTACTTTTCTTCCTTGTGGAAGCATATCCATTAACGCACCTTGTGTAGCAAATGATGATTTAGTTGCTTGTAATTGTTCAACTGTTACACGTAATTGTGGTTTTTCAGCATGCGCATCTATTACCGATTGTTCCTCGTATGCATCTGGATTGATGGCGAAGTAGCCTGTACCAACATGCCATTTAGCTTGAACTTCTGGAGTCTGTAAATATTTCATAAATTCCCATGCAGCATTTGTTTCTGCTTCTGGTTTTCCATCAATCATCCAAAGACTTGCTCCACCAATTACGACACCTTCACGTTCCTTATTTTCAGGGTGTGGAAGGAATGCAATCCCTACTTCAAATGGAGCATTATCGATAACATCTCTTGCACTTGCTGAAGATTGTAAGAACATAGCGACATCGCCCGCTAAGAATCCAGCAACCATGTTATCTCCATTTGTCCCATAATTCGCAAATGTCTTATCATCTACCATTCGCTTAACCCATTCAAAAATGGACTTTCCTTCTTCTTCTGTCCAGCCAATTTCAGTAGCCGTGTCTGAACGTCCATTGTCATTGTTTAGCAGTAATGCACCTTGGTTTGCTAATAATTGCTCCCACAACCAACCATATGCTTGTAAAGCGAAGCCTTTCATTTCCGGATTGGATTCAACGATTGCTTTACCAGCTGTTTCCACTTCTTCATATGTTGCTGGTGGTGTTTCTGGGTCTAAACCAGCTGCTGTAAATGCATCCTTGTTATAATACATAACTGGTGTAGACGAGTTAAACGGCATCGAATAAAACTTTCCATCTAATGAGTAGTAATTAATAATGTTTTCTTCTAAACCACTCATATCGTAACCATCAGCATCTACTAATTCCTGAATTGGTTTGATATTTCCACTATTAATCATGGACATCGTTCCGATTTCGAAGGTTTGAATCATTGTAGGTGCACTATCTGTCCCAGCAACAGCATTAAATTTGGTTAATGATTCATCATAGGTACCTTGATATTCAGCATTTACTTGAATCTCTTCTTGTGAATGATTGAAGTCTTCTACAATTCCATTCAAT
The DNA here is from genome assembly GCF_036965045.1 of Bacillus sp. JJ1533. Taxonomy (NCBI): domain Bacteria; kingdom Bacillati; phylum Bacillota; class Bacilli; order Caryophanales; family Bacillaceae; genus Bacillus; species Bacillus sp. JJ1533. The sequence goes on from NZ_JBALOV010000001.1 coordinate 42,024, forward strand.
GCTTCTTGGCCCGCTCCACCCATGGAGTGCCAGAATGTAACAGTCTGTTTTTCACTTTTTTCTTCAGAATCTGAACCATTTCCTGAGCCAGTGTTTTGCTCACCTTCCCCAGCAGTGGATTCGCCTCCTGCACAAGCGGCTAGGAGTAAAACGAAACCTAAGGCAAGGGTCATCATGATTTTTTTCATCAAAATAGCTCCTTTTTTAGAGGTTGTTCAAACAGTCGGCTGAAAATGACACATCGAATTTCTGCGTTGGCTTGCTTCTCCGTTCCTCACGTATTAACTGCATACGCTCCGGTACTCAAAGCTGCGCCGCCTTGAAATTCTTGGTCCTTTTTACCCTCCTTTTTGAACACTCATTTTATTGATATTTTTCGAGGAATCTGTTATTTTACAGCTCCCTCTGTTAAACCTGTTTGTAGCTTCTTTTGTCCTAGGAAAAGCAATATTAATGTTGGGATGATCACGATAACGGCACCTGCCATGATGACGCCCCAATCATTCAATTGTTCCTGTGTTTGCAATTGCTTTAAGCCGATTTGTACTGTACGGACCGTATCATTGGTGGTCGCCAAAAGCGGCCATAGATACATATTCCACGATGTTAAAAATCCATAAATCCCTAGTGTAACTAAGCTCGTCTTAGTTACAGGCAAAACGACTGTTAAATAAAACTTAAAATCACCAATTCCAACAATCTGACTTGCTTCCCTTAATTCTTTAGGAATTTGTTTAAAATTCTGTCGTAATAAAAATGTTCCAAAGGTTGTTGCAAAAAATGGAATCGTTAGTCCAGCATAGCTATCAAGCCAGCCTAAATCACGGACAATATGAAAGTTTGGAATAATAGACGCCTCAAAAGGAACCATCATTGTAGCAATAAATAAATAGAACAAAACATCTCTTCCCTTAAACTCTAAAAATACAAAAGCATACGCCGCTAGACTGGATAATGCCAATTGTCCAAGCATGATCGCAATCGACACTACAAAACTATTAATCAAATACTGAATTAAAGGAAATCGTTCAAAAGCTGCAACATAATTATCTGCAGTTAGTGTAGTCGGTAAACTGGCCGTTAGAATATCTTGGTTCGTCATGAAGCTCATGACAATCGCCATTACCGCCGGTCCGGCAACTAAAATAGCCGATACGATCAATAATAGATAGAAGATTACTTTTCTTCCAAATGGCATCATCATTGATAGTGGACCCTCCTCTCACCCAGCTTAAATTGCAGTGCAGTCATTACTAAAATAAGAATGAATAACACGATTGCCTGGGCACTAGCAGAACCAAACTGGTAATTCACAAAGGCCTCACGATAAATAGAATATACGATTAAATTCGTTTCATTCGCTGGTCCACCTTGGGTTAAAATATCGATTTGGCCAAATGTTTGGAACGAATTGATAATCGATACCGTAATCACAAAAAATAAGGTCGGTGAAAGCATAGGAACCGTAATTCTTCTAAACTTATAAAAGTAACCTGAACCCTCAATTTCAGCACTCTCATATAAAGAGGTGTCTATAGACTGTAAACCACCTAACAAAATTAAGAATGTAAACCCGATATTCATCCAAATCGTAGTAATCGCAATTGCAATCATTGCCCTTTTCGGATCCGTAAGCCAGCCTATCGACTCTGCCCCAAAAACGTTAAGGATTTGGTTTAATAACCCCATTGTTGGGTTGAATAAGTACAGCCAAAATACGGATGCGGCTGCAACCGATACACCCATAGTTGAGGTGAAAATGGTTCTAAAAAAACCAATTCCCTTCAGTTTTTCATTGGAAATGACGGCTAGAAACAAGCTGATAACAACCGTAACAGGTACAGTATAGATTACAAACAAAAAGGTATTTTTAAAGCTTTTTAGAAAAATCGGATCTGAAAACATAAATAAATAGTTTTCCAAACCGACAAATACAGTTGTTGCTCCCTTTGCGTCTGTTAAAAAGAAACTTAAATACATAGTCTTAAACAAGGGGTAAAACACAAAAACGCTGAACAAAACAATCGATGGCAATAAAAATAAAATCCCTTTAAGCAAACTAGACATTCGTTTTTGCTTTTTTGCTTTCTCAATTTGAACAGTAAAGGATTCTTTATTTTCAATGATTGGACTGATCATACTCATATCGCTACAACCTCTTGTTTCTTCCCAAGGTCAGCAGATTTAAGTAATTTGCCCGTCTCTCCATCAAAGAATAATAAGTATTGAGGCTTAATTTGTACAGGAACATTTTGTCCAAAATGGATATTCCATTGTCCTGGCCATTTAGCCGTCCATAATTCAGAACCCACATCAAAAGCAATCGATGTTTCATTTCCTAGTTGTTCAATATTTACGGCTTCTAAATATGTAAGATGTTCTTCTTCTTCGAAACCCGAAAACAAATGCTCTGGTCGAATTCCAACAACTAAGTTCGAATTTCTTGGTACATCCTTAACTGTCATTGGATCTACTGATATATGTATTTGATTTTCTATAATCAACCTTGTACCATCTTCTGAAAATACAGCCTTCCCCAGATTCATTTTTGGTGAACCAATAAAAGATGCAACGAATAAATTTTCCGGTTCATTATATAAGGTAATCGGTTTACCTACTTGTTGGATTTTACCTTCATTTAGCACCATGATTCGGTCACCCATCGTCATTGCTTCGACTTGGTCATGAGTAACATAGATCATTGTGAGCCCCAGACGTTTTTGCAATCGACGAATTTGAACACGCATATTAGCACGAAGCTTTGCATCCAAATTGGATAGTGGCTCATCCATTAAACATAAAGGGGCGTGACTTACAACCGAGCGTCCAAGTGCGACCCGTTGTCGTTGACCTCCGGAAAGCTCCCTTGGCTTTCGCTTCAATAATCCGCTTAACCCCAACATTTCAGCTGCTTCTTTAAGCCTTTTTTGTTGTTCTTGTTTATTCACTTTCCTTGCTTTTAAACCAAACAAGATATTTTGCTCAACCGTTAAATGCGGGTATAATGCGTAATTTTGAAAGACCATCGATAGATCCCGATTTTTGGGTGGGAGATGGTTCACAACTTCATTATTAATCTTTAAGATTCCCCCTGAAATTTCTTCAAGTCCTGCTATCATACGAAGCAATGTACTCTTCCCTGAACCAGAAGGACCGACAAGTACGAAAAATTCACCTTCCTCAATTGAGACATTGATTCCATTTAATACATCTTTTTGCTTATCATATGACTTCGAGATGTCAGCCAACTCAACCCGACTCATGCCAAACCTCCTTTCAAATTACAAAACCATTTAACCACATTTAATGCTCAAAAAAAGCAGATTTACAGGATCTTGACAATCTTTAACACTAAATTGAACAATTAAAATTCACCTTCATAAACTAAACAAATTTTTCACAATAAATCAGACTGATGTACTATTTACTTCGGAAAGAGGGACAGATTCATTTCCATAAAAAAAGGACAAACCTTAGCTAGGTCTGTCCTAAATTTTTTATTCTATTATGATTCTGTCAAAGCTGGTCTCCCCGCTTCAAGTAAAACTTTATTTCGGCCAAGGAAAATGGCGAGAATAACAATAAATATTCCAGTTCCAATTAGCAGCCATTCAATTTTGATGTAATCTGCAATTGGACCGAAGATGAGCATTCCAAGAGGCATCATTGAGGTTGAAATCATCCCCATTACACCAAATACTCTTCCTAAATAATCTTCTTCTACTTTCTCCTGCAACAAAACGGTTGCTGGTGTATTAAATATTGGCATGGCAACTCCGAATAAAGCCATAAAGGCAAAGTAAACCCAAAAGTTCGGAACGATACCTAGCGCTAATGTGCAGGCACCCATTATGACACTAGCGAATCCCAATGTTTTTATTTTATTTTCGAAGCCACCCCAGGAAGCAATTATTCCTCCACCAACCATCATGCCAATCGAGAAGGCAATTTCAATTGCTGCCAAGCGCCATTCATCTCCGCCAAAACTGCGTGTAACCTGCAGGGGTGTCAAAAATGCTGCTGGTGCCATTAAGACAAAGAATACCGCAAAGAATAGGAAGAATGTCTTTAGAAATTGATGGTTATTCACATAGTGTAATCCTTGTTTAAAATCACTAAAATAGCTTGTTGTTTGTTTTTCTGCTGCCTTCTCATGCACGGAAATTTTCAAGAAGAAAAGCAGAGTGAAAATTGCAATTGCTGCCGTAATGACATCAATAAAGAAAATCATCTCAATCGAGGTGAATCCTAATAATGCCGCACTCACCATCGGTGATATGAACATGATAATGGCCTGAATACTTCCATTTGTTCCGTTCACCTTTGTCAATTTATCCTTAGGTACAATTTGCGGAAGTATTGCACCTACAGCTGGCATTTGAATACCCGTTCCAAAGGCACGAACCGCTGCCATCACAAATAACAGCCAGATCGCATCATAACCCATTAAAAAGAGTATAGCTAGGATTAAGGTTGAGATAGCGATAAGTCCATCTGCTAAAACAATCAAGATTTTTCGGTTATAGCGATCCGCCCAAACACCTGCAACTGGTGACAAAATAAAGGTTGGAATAAATCCGCAAATAATAAATAACGTCATCATCAAACCTGATTCAGTTGTTAAAGTGATGTGCCACATGATGGCGTACTGAACCAAAGAAGACCCAAATAGTGAAATCGTCTGGCTACTTAGAAAGAGAATGATATTCTTTAACCAATTCTCCTTACTATTGCTTTCAACTGTTTTCATGAACGAACAACTCATTTCTTTTCATATTTTTCAAATATGCTCTTCACCTGCATTCTTTCACTTCGCACCAATCTGATCATACATACTTTTTCAGACAACAAAAAAGAGGGAATCCTCGCCCCCTCTTTTAAATAACCGTCAAATATAGGTTTCCTTAAATTAGACAGACCCATCCCGCTGCTCTGAACGTAGGCAGAGCTTTCATACGTATTCAATTAACGGATGAAACTGGGAATCGTAATCTAATTGAAGCTGTCACAAGGAAAACCTCCATTTCTTCATAATCGATTTAATAATAACAAAAGTCAGCTTTAAATACAATTTCTATTTTAAGTATAACTCCATTAAAATAGACCCCCATACGGGAGTCTATTTCTACATTAAGTATAGGTTACACTTTTACTTTTCCTCTTGATCTACAGCCTCATCAGCACCCTCGCCCGCCTTATTGCCTAAGGCTCCACCAGCAACAGCGCCCGCAACTGTACCAAGTGGACCTAACACAGATCCCACCATTGCACCTGCAGTAGCACCTGCACCCGTTCCTAGTGCCTCACCTGCAGTGATATCATTATCACGATTTCGTTTTTGATCAGCCAATTCATACACCTCCTTGTTGGGAAATGCTTTTCATTTTCACACTTCCCTCAGACATTAGTTTGCTCAAGCAGGTAGTTATTTATCTCGTGTATAATTCCGTATTCCCCTAGTCTCGCCATCATCCATTTCATCTGCACTTGACTTCTGATAAAAACATAGGATATAAAGTAAGTAGAAGTAAAAAATTCCTTCACTAAAGGAGTATGAGTTTATGTTATTGGTGGTTCTTAACTAATCCATAATTGGATAGCTGGAAGAAGCAAAAACGTAGCAATCGCTATGTTTATTTCACTATGGCTTCTTTTAGAAAGTTAAGAACACGCATCATAGCTACGAATAGTAGATCTTGCTATGGCATGTTTGTCATGGTTTTTTTGTATTTAAAACCATTCTAGACAAATCAAGCCCCAGGTCTATCTTCTGCCGTCATGAGCGCTTTGTTCATGGCGGCTTTTTACTTCTATCCAGCCATGAACAAGTCCTCATGAAATGATTTTTTCACACATAAAAAGGAGGATTTACCATTGAACACTCAAACAATGGAAGCATTAGAGTTTTACCGTATTTTGAATGATATCTCACAATTCGCAAGAACAAACAGAGGAAAAGAAACACTTCTCTCGTTAAGACCAACACAAAATAAAAAGAAAATCGAGCATTCTTTACATGAAATTTCAGAAGCGATGAACATCCTTGCCATTAGCGGAAGTATACCTATACACTCTTTGGATCAAATTGGACATTACATTGCACAAGCCAAAAAAGGCATGGCTCTAAAAGTAGACCAATTCACACAAATTGTTTCATTCTTAGACCACTGCCAAAAAGTTAAGCAATTTATGAAAGATAAGGAATATGCAGGTCCAACGGTAAGCATGTACGCTTCATCAATCGGTGATGTATCAGAACTTGAAGCAGAAATCAGCCGTTGTTTACGAAATGGCCAAGTGGATGATTATGCATCAAGTGACCTGAACTATTTGCGAAGACAGCTAGCCACCGGACAAGAAAAATTAAAGGAGAAAGCACAGTCTTTAGTTAAAAGTAGAAGAATTGCTCCGTACCTGCAAGAAACAAACGTCACTGAACGGTCTGGTCGTTATGTGTTAGCCGTGAAAAAAGAATATAGAAAGAAGATTCAAGGTTCAGTATTAGATACTTCGGCATCTGGCTCCACCCTCTTTATCGAGCCTATTGAATTAAGCTCGCTGCAGGAGGATATTGAGCTTATTAAAATCGCTGAAGAAACAGAGGTAGAGCGAATTTTATATGAACTCACTCAGCTATTTCTTTCATATGAACAGGTTATCCATGTCGCCATTGAGACCATGCATCATTATGATGTTCTTTTTGCCAAAGCGAAGTACAGCCAAATGATTCAAGCAGAGATACCTGTGATCAATGAAGAGTTCAGAATAGATCTTAAAGAAGCACGTCATCCAATGCTTGGAAGCAATGCCGTCCCGCTTTCTATTCCGATTGGTGAAAAGGAGCGTGCTTTAGTGATAACTGGTCCGAACACTGGCGGAAAAACCGTTACATTAAAAACGGTGGGGCTGTTAACATTGATGGCCCAATCCGGCCTCCCTATTCCAGCCAAAAAGGGAAGTGAACTTGCGATCTTCCAACATATCTTTGTCGATATTGGAGATGGTCAAAGCATCGAGCAAAACTTAAGCACGTTTAGTTCCCGCATGGTCAATATTATCGAAATTTTACAAGCGACAAACGATACGTCACTTGTATTAATTGATGAACTCGGTTCAGGTACTGACCCAAGAGAAGGAATGGCCCTGGCCATCGTCATTTTAGAGCAGCTATATGAAAAAGGGGCTACTTTATTTGCGACTACCCATTATAGTGAAATGAAGAAATTTGCTGATGAAACGGAAGGGTTTTTGAATGGTTCCATGGAGTTTGATATCCATACATTACAACCAACCTATAGACTATTACTTGGAAAAAGCGGACAAAGCCAAGCTTTCGATATAGCCGCAAAGCTAGGAATGCACCCTTCACTGCTCGAACGCGCACATCAAAAAGCATATCTAGAGCATAAGGATTATCATCAAAACATAACTCAAGAAACGTTACAATTACCATCTTATCAAAAACAGGTTATTGTGAATAAATATGCTCGAAGTCATATAGGAAAAAAGAAACTAGAACAGCCTGTATCTAAGGTAACACTCTACAACCAAGGAGATAATGTCCTCCTCCTTGCAACAGGCGAAACCGGTATTGTTTACAAAGGACCAAACGATCATGGTGACTACATTGTACAAATCAAAGGAGAAAAAAGAACAATTAATTTTAAAAGAATGGAACTGAAAATTGCGGCTAAGGACCTCTACCCACCTGAATACGACTTTGACATCATATTCAAAAGCAAAGAATACCGCAAAATAAAAAAAGACATGAACCGCAAACATGTCGAAGGCAAATGGTTAGAGGAGTAAGGATCGCGAATGCTATCTGCCCCACCACCGTTATTATAAAAATCCAAAACGATAAAAAAAGATGTTCAAATGGGAATCCTTCCACTTGAACATCTTTTTTATCATAATCTGAATTCCATCTCTTCATCAGCAATATAGAAACCTTTTGCCTCGATTTCTTTTCTTAATGCTCCATCTTTTTGTAAGACCGGATTTGAATGGTTAAGATGCGTAAAATAAATCTTCGTTTCCCCTGTTAAATCTCCAAGGAGTTCAATTGTCTCCGTCATGAGCGGATGGGGGACTTGTCGATAATCACGGCCAATCTTCGCAAGATCCTGTGGAGAATGAAACGTACCGTCAAGAAAACAAATGTCCGCCGCCTTCGCTGCTTCACGAATATCAATATCCCATTCATCCCAACGATCAATATCTGGAATAAATAGAACCTTTTTATTCGGACCTTTGATCCAAAAAGCAAAAGTCTCAGAGAACTCATTTCGATGCGGAACGAGGATTGGGGTAACGGTTACTTCTGAAGAAATGCTCACCTGTTGTCGATCAAAGACTTCTTGAACCACGATGTTTTCAAGTGCAGTTAACTGACTCCATGGGGCATTATTTTCCAGTACCTCTTTCATTTTTGTTCCTGCCTTCACAGGTAATTGCCTGGAATTAATTGCTTCCTTCCCTAAATACATCAAACCAGGATAATGACCGATATGAGCATGTGATAAAAAAATAGTGTTCATTAGCTTTGATTCCATTCCATATCTCATCTGTAATCGCGCCATCTGTTCCCGCAAATCAGGGGTGGCATCAATTAAATGCCATTTCTGTTCTTCAGGTAAGATAATCGCCAATGATGCGGCTGTTCTTTTATACTTTGGATCTTCTAATGCCCTTTTACAATTGTCACAAAAGCAATTCGCCTGTGGCAAACCTCCATCTTGTGCAGTACCAACCACACTTAAAATCACTTCGCTCACTATACAACTTCCCTTTCTACATGTGCCAATTCTTTTTCTTTGCTGTAATCCTTCCTAGCAATTGTCCACCCAGTGTAACCAAATAGCAGGTTTACTAATGGTACAAGATAAATAAAGAACGCAAACGGGATAAATTCCCATGCACTTACCCCTAAAATACTTGTCGCAAATACTGCAGGAACACTCCATGGTACAAGATTAATTCCGACCGTCCCCATTGCCTCAACTGTTCTTGAAAGATTTTTCGTATCAATATTCATGTCTTTATACTTTTGAACGAAGGTTCTTGCAGGAAGAATGATCGCCAAAAATTGAGCACCACTTGCTAATGCAACAATAAATGTAGATAAAAGAGTAGAACCAATAAGGGATCCAGTTGTTTTTACTTTCTTCATCATTTTACCTGTTAATACTTCAAATGTTCCCGTTTCTTCCAAAATGCCACCGAGAGCTGTCGCAATCATAAGCATTCCAACGGTTCCAAGCATCGAAGTGAGTCCACCGCGATTTAACAGTGAATCAATTTCACCTACTCCGGTTTCAAGATTAAAACCACTCGTCATAAATTGAACAATTGAGCTTACAGATGTTCCTTGAACCAAAACAGCAATAACCGCACCTAATAAGCCAACACCCATTAATGCAGGCAACGCTGGAGTACGCTTAAGCATTAAAAAGATTGTAAATATCGGTAGCAACAGTAATAAAGGATGAATGACAAAAGCATCATCCAAACCTGATAAAATGGTTTCAATCGTCCCGGAACTTATGCTAGTGCTAGATTCCTCAAAACTGCCGAATACCCAAAATAATACAAGAGATAGTAAAAATGCTGGAATCGTGTCCCAAAGCATGTGCTTGATATGACTAAATAAATCGGTATCTACCAATGCAGCTGCGATATTAGTTGTATCTGATAAGGGAGATAGCTTGTCTCCTAAATACGCACCAGATATGACTGCCCCTGCAACTAAAGCTGGAGAAAACCCTAAGCCTTCCCCAATTACCATGAATGCTAGTCCAACAGTTGCGATAGATGTAAAGGATGTTCCTAACGTAATTGAAACAATTCCCGTTACGAGGGCCACGATTGGAACAAACCATGACGGATCTATTATCGATATACCGTAATAAATCATGGTTGGAATCACACCACTCGCAATCCATGACCCGATTATTGTCCCGATTACCAATAAAATAAACACAGCCGGTAAAGCCCTTGTTACCCCGTTTACCATCATTTGTTGTATATCATTCCATTTCCATCCACAGCTAATCGCAATGATGGAAGCCAAAATTACTCCAATCAATAATGGAAAGTTCATCCCTGCGTTCCAGATAAAGATCGAACACGCTGCAGCTAATATTAAACCTAATAATGGAATGATTGCTTTCCAAATTGTAAGATTTGTCTTCATCTTATTCCCCACCAGTCAAGAAAATTGAACTTTATGATTCTATTAGTTTATAAAAAATACTTTATCACTTTAAAGCTTTTATGCTTTTAAGTGAATTATCATGGAATAATAATAATTTAAAATGTTTCATTAGTCAAATCGAACAGTGGAACAGGTTCATTGTCTCGTTTTCCACAAATAACGGGACTCGATACTTTCCCACTTTCCAACCTCTCCTCAAGCACTTTTCACTGATTTTTTCATATTTTCTCATCAATCTCTCATGGTCTTCTAATTTTTGTTTAGTAAATTACAAAGTATCAAAGTTTTCTAGGAGGATTTTAGAAATGAAAATTGTTATAGTGCCCTCGGGCTTTAAAGAATGTCTAGATGCGCAGGAAGTTGCTTTGGCCATGGAAAGAGGGGTGAGGCGTTTTGATTCGTCGATTGAACCAATTGTTATCCCCATGGTTGATGGTGGAGAAGGATTTGTTAAGACAATTATTAGCATAAAAGGTGGAGATTTAATTTATAAAAAGGTGACAGGACCTGTCGGGAGGAAAGTCAGTAGTTATTTTGGTATTTATGAAGAGAATGGTAAACGGATAGCTGTAATCGAAATGGCGGCCGTATCTGGGTTAAAGCTTGTACCTCGTAACCTAAGAAACCCGTTAAAAACTACTACCTATGGGGTAGGAGAATTAATTTTAGCTGCCCTTGATATCGGTGTGGATCATATCTTGATTGGCTGTGGAGATTCTGGAACTTCAGATGGTGGTGCGGGGATGGCCCAAGCGTTAGGAGCTGAGTTCTTTAATAAGAAACAACAACTCGTCCAAATCAAGGGTGGCGAAGATTTATTAAAGGTGGAATCCCTCAATACAACAAATATTGATAGACGATTAAAGAATGTAACCATTGATGTGGCGTGTAACTGGAAGAACATATTATGTGGGGCAACTGGAGTGGCACGCGTGTTTGGGCCGCAAAAAGGGGCAACTCCAAAACAAGTTGAAGTCTTATCATTAGCATTAGAAAATTATGCCGATGTCATTGAAGAGGCAACAGGTCAGGATGTTCGCTCATTACCAGGCAGTGGTGCATCCGGAGGATTAGGTGCAGGATTAGTGGCATTTACAAACGCCATTTTACATCCTCGATTTGAAATTATTATGAACTTCATTAATATCGAGGAAGAAATTTCAAAAGCAGATATCGTTTTTACTGCTGAAGGCAGTTTAGACTTTCAAACTCCAAACGGAAAAATCCCAGCGGAGGTGGCTAGGATTGCAAAAAAGAATCAAATTCCTGTGATTGCTATTACTGGAACAATCGGAAAAGGAGCGAATCTAAATTATCAAGCAGGAATTGACGCATATAGCAGTATTATTAAAAGACCAGTTTCTTTAGAGACTGCCATGAAAAATGCACCGAAATGGATAGAGGAAAGCACGGAGTCCGCATTACGGAAAATTGCAATCGGCTGGGGAATGGCAAATAAAAACATGTTAAAAGAAAGTGTTTATTTAACATAATGACAGGGTTGGAGAAACAAACCGAAAAGAGTCATCCATTAAAATCAGGGGTCCAATCATTTTCAAAGCTGTCTGTTCTCGTTGCATTACATATTCTCATTTTTGCAGGCATTTTCTTAAACAATGGCCTGGACTATCGTTCAAAAATTGCATTATTTGCATTTTTATCAGCCATGACTTTATGGATTACAACAAAAATATCTGCTGGATTTGTAGCTATTTCACTTATAGTGTTCATCATTATTATGAATGCAAGTGAACCCATTGTATTATATGAATCACTTTCAGAGGAAGTCGTATGGTTGATGATTGGATCTTTTATTATTGGCGAAGCGGTTAAAGAGTCTGGATTATCAGAAAGAGTAACCCATATCATCTTGAGTAAAACGAAGGATAAAGGAAAAGTACTCACAGGGGTAAGCTCCATTTTATTCGCATCCGTATTTTTCATTCCGTCTACTTCCGGTCGGGCAGCATTATCCTCGCCAATTATTAATCAATTAAGCCAAAAGTATACAAAAAAAGAACAAAGTGTTTTGGTACTATTAGCACCGATCATTATTTTAATGAGCACATCCGCTACCATTATTGGAGCAGGTTCTCATTTAATCGGAATTGGTTTACTTGAAAGCACTGTTCAGCAATCAATTTCATTTTTTAAATGGTTTGTATGGGGATTTCCATTTGCGCTGGTAATAACACTACTTTCCCTCTTTATTGTAAAATGGATTCTTTGGCCTAAAGATGGATTAAAAGTGTTGAAAAATAATCAAACGTTTGAGCCAACTCCATTGAAAAAGCAGTTGAATCAAACGGAAAAAAAGACCTTGGTATTGATGATTCTTTTAATAGTAGGTTGGATGACAGAAGGTATACATGGCTATGATATTGCTTTTATTACGATGATAGGCGCAATCTTAGTCATGACGCCGAGTTATGGAATCATTAACTGGAAACAAGGAATGAAATCAGTTTCGTGGAATTTGATTGTATTTGTTGCGGCAGCAGCAGCACTTGGAAAAATAGTAGTAGAGACAGGTGTAGTTAAATGGATGGAAAGTGAAATTTTAAGCTTTCTGTACTTGTTTACAGGCGCCCCAGAATGGCTGATTGTTTTGGTCATTTTACTCGTAACGGTGACAAGCCATTTATATATTACATCACACACGACACGTGCTATCGTCTTTATTCCAGGTTTATTGTTATTTAGTGAAGCAATTGGAATAAACCCTTCAACTGTTGTGTTTTTAAGTTTATTAGGGATGAACTATTGTCTGACATTTCCTGTAAGTTCAAAAGCATTACTTCTCTTTTATGAGGAAGAAGGAACTTCTTATGATGCAAGAAATTTATTAAAAATAAGTGCAATATTAATGCCTATTTACATTGTAGTAATGATGGTATTTTATTTTACCTATTGGCAATGGACAGGGCTGCAATTGTAAAGAAGATCATCTCTAATAATCGCTTTACCACAGAGTCCGTTCGTTAATAAAAAGAAACGTCAATCTATCGTGGTATTTTGTGTACGTATCGCAAGATTATTGTATGTATTTTTCAACTAAGAGAAATTGTAAAAAATCTAATTTCAAAAGGTGTATATTATCTTTAATTGTACGCATTCTATAATGGGAGGTGTTAAAATGAACAATCAAAACAATCGACAAAATAACAACAATAATAATCGTGACAATAATGGTGGCTTTATGAATAAAGTTGGCCAGACTATCGAAAATGTTGTCGATACGATTACCGGTGATAACGAAAATAATCAGAATCAACAACAAGGTAAAAATAATCGTTAATGATTACATATCTAAAAAAGATAAATCTAAAGGCATGATTTCGATTTTGTTAATCAAATCATGCCTTTTACTTATTTCTATCTACTTTTCAGTAAGTTCTTTGTACTCCTTATTAATAACTTTCATTGTTTCGTCTAACTGCTCGCCCCAGTGGTCGTTGACTTTGTTGAATACAACTTGACCATCTGTATCTAGCATCCCATAACCTCTATATGCGACATCTCCATTTTTCATATTGAACAGATCTACTACCTCTAAATCTGGGTCTGATACGAAAGGAAGACTTTCCCCATAGAGTTCTTCTAAAGCAGTGTACAACTCTAATTGTTGATCTGGAGTATCGCCACTAATAATATATGCGTTAACGTCTAATTCCTTTAAGACATCTAAATTCTGATGCAACTGAACCAGTTGCTGTTGGCAAAGACTTCAGGTGTATGTCGTAATAAAGAAAAATAGAGTTGGTTTCTCCTGCGGGAAGGTAACTTCTTGTTTATTTTGATCCAATAAAGTGATCGATTTACTCATTTCATTAGATCCACAACCTGTAAGGATTACAGCAGTGATTAATAAAAGGATGAGTAGCTTTAATTTCATGTATGACCCTCCTCTCTTTACGAGTTTACGTACAAATTTTTCTAATTATATCATTTACAAAGTGGCTATACAATTAATCTATTTTTATTTCAATTCCAACAAGAAAATTTTCCCACTAATAATTTCAAAAATACTCCCCATTCTATAAAAGGGTTTAAAATATTAGGAGGTAATTTTTATGGCACAATTAAGAGATATCATGACATCAAATGTAGTTACAGTTAACGAAACACAATCTGTCCAAGAGGCTGCGGCATTAATGAGCCAATATAATATTGGGGCCATTCCAGTAGTAAATAACAGTGGACAAATGGTTGGGATTGTCACTGATCGTGATATTACCCTTCGTACTACTGCACAAGGAGAAAGTGTACAAACACCTGTTTCTCAAGTCATGACCGCGCAGCAAATTGTACAAGGTACACCAGACATGGATGTTCATGAAGCAGCAAATTTGATGGCACAGCAGCAAATTCGCCGATTGCCTGTAGTTGAAAATGGACAACTAACAGGAATGGTTGCTTTAGGTGATCTAGCTGTACAAAATCAATATGCAAACGAGGCTGAACAAGCACTACAAAACATTTCGACCCCTTCCGCACCTCAACAATAATACATGTTTTATCCTTATGATAACCTTTTGGAAAAAACGGTGGGACGTGTATCTAGCCGCGTCCCTAAAATATTATTTGAACCAAAAGTATTGAAGATAACGAAAGAGCTGATCCCCCCCAATCGTTGCGCCCAATACCGAATAACAATGATTGAAAAGTATAACGAAGAACATTTCCCAGTCCTTATGCAGCATTCTCCGGCACTTGAATAGAACAGTTAAACGCAAAAGATTCATCGCACATCCCCTTATTTTAGATCAAAAATTCCACATAATAAAAGAGATTGTTTTCGTACTACAATTTCTCTTATATAGTAGAACTCAGGTATTTGTTAAAATAGTAGTAATTGTACTAATAAAGAGAGTTAGTCTTTTTTATAAACAGGTGAAAAGTTTGTCCAGATTATCACGTGAATTTACAATAAAATGGTGGGACTCAGAACCTCTGTCCCTTAAAGAAGGAGATTTATATGAGGAATCCTCCAAGAGTTTACCTCTTTTATTTTATATCAATACTCATATGTGTATTTGTGTTGTTAACCATACAACAGAGGAGTAAAGCTGCTAAACCAGTATCAGGTTCAAACCACGAGTATTCTGTAATTGAAAAGCTTACTTATAAAAAACCTGTAACTATTGTGGCCTATGGTGATTCAATTACATGGGGATATGAAAGGGATAAAAAAGGAAAAGTGAATCAGGTTAAAAATCCTTATCCAAAAGCCCTAGAACAAGAGCTCAGGAAAAGATATGGCTACGATCAGATAAAAGTGATTAATAAAGGTCATCCCGGCTGGACCTCGATTCAAGCACTAGAAAATATAGAAGAAGAAGTACTTAGCTATCATCCGGACTTAGTTATTTCTATGTTCGGCATAAATGATGCTAGAGGGCATAATAAATATAGCCCACATGCACTTCCCGTCCCTGTTAATCAATATAAAGAAAACAATCGAAAAATCCTAGAAAAGCTTAAAGCTAATGGAATCAAAGTTGTTATCATTTCCCCAACCACTATTACTAATAACAAAAATAACGGAAAGAAAACTCAAATACACTACATTAACGCGATTAAATCATTGGCACAAGAAGAAAAGGTTCGGTATGTAAACGGCGGGGACATTTCTATCAACGGGAATTTAAGTGACGGAATTCATTTTAAAGCAGAAAAATATCAATTATTGGCCGAAAAACTAATGCTTGAGCTATTTTAACGGACAGGTTTAACCCTTTTGGAACACCGTACCTGTCCCTTGTCTCCAAAAGTCATATTCGTTATTGAATAGTAATATCCGTCATAATTCCTCTTGCATTCCAAGTCTGTCAATAGGGATAATCTAGTATTTTATACCTGTATTGACAAAAGGAAACATTAAATAGAATTTGGCAAATCTATTATTTTCAATTATGATCAGACATTATAATAGTAGAATGGTTTTAGAAGGAAAAGTCTTCCTCAATTATTACAAATTTCGCATGCTATGATGTTGGTGTATCTTTCGTACACAAAACGAGGAGGACTAAACATGAAAAAAACAGTATTATCGTTAGTAGTAGCAGGTGCAATTTTAGTTACAGGACCTTTAGCTAGTTCTGCTGAGCAGCTTGATGGTTCCAAAAATGTATATGAAGGTCGATACGTTGTATCTGTTAACAGCTCTACAAACTGGAACGATCTTATTCAAAACTTACTTAAAAAATACTATTCTCAATACGGCCAAACTCAGGAAAATGTAGCGGAACCTGCTCAACCTGCTAAGCAGCCTGTTGAACAAAAAACAGAAAAACCTGTTCAGGAAAGCCCTGTTGTTCAGCAGCCAGTACAGCAGCAACCTGTTGAACGAAAAAATGAAGCGACAAATCAGGCTGCTTATTCATTAAGTCAGTTTGAGCAAGAAGTTGTGACATTAACAAATAAAGAACGTGCAAAATATGGCTTACAACCACTAAAAATTGATTTAAAATTAAGCGAGGTTGCGAGAACAAAATCCTCTGATATGAAAAAGAATGGATATTTTTCTCACACAAGTCCAACCTACGGATCACCATTTGATATGATGAAGCAATTTGGTGTTCAATATCGTGCAGCTGGTGAAAACATTGCGAAGGGACAACCTTCACCACAAGAGGTTGTAAATGCTTGGATGAACAGTGACGGTCACCGCAAGAATATCTTAAGCTCTAACTTTACTCATATTGGAGTAGGTCATGTGGAAGGTAATTATTGGACTCAAATGTTTATTGGAAAATAAGCTTGTTAACCAAAATTGATATTTTCCTATTTTAAATAAAATTGGCACTCAGCGAGGTTCGTTGAGTGCCTTTATAATACTCCCTATTATTTCTCTTTAATCAAAGATACCGCAGCACGTAACCCAAGATAGTAGCTGTCAATTCCAAAACCGCATATTTGACCCTTCGCAATATCTGCAAAAACAGAACGATGCCTGAACTCTTCCCGAGCATGAATATTAGACATATGAATTTCAATAATGGGTACTTCGAGAATATCTAGTGCATCTCTCAATCCATAACTATAATGTGTCCATGCACCTGCATTTATGATTACAGCGTCTTTATTTTCAAAATAAGCCTTATGGATTCGTTCGCACATTTCCCCTTCATGATTGGTTTGGAAACTTTCAATTTCAACACCAAGCTCATTAGCTAATTTTTTCAGTCCTTCATCAATTTCCTCCAAAGTTACCGTACCATATTGAACAGGGTCTCTCTTTCCAAACATGTTATGATTAATTCCATGTAGCATCAGAACTTTTTTCATACTTTTCTTCCCCTAACCATTGAATTTAGTATTATATCATCTTCTAAGTATAACTTGTTTTAGAATTTTCAGGCAAACCGTTTAAGCAATCAAGGACTTTCAGCACCTAGGATCAGTAGCCATTTTTAAATCTTACAGACACTAGTATAGTTTATCAAAATAATTTTGATAAATTAAACTATTTTCCTTTTGAAAAATAAAAATCCTATGGTAGTATTTATTAAAATACAACCATCAATAAATGAAATTAACAATAGGAAGTGCCGAAATGATTAATAATAGTTCATTAAAAGAAAAGAGCATCGTTTTCATCGGTTTTATGGGAGTTGGAAAAACAACTGTTGGTCAGCTGGTTGCCAAAAAGCTTTTTAGAAGTTTTGTAGATATCGATCAAGAGATTGAAAAAGAATACAATATGCCAACATCACAGATTTTCAAATTAATTGGGGAAAAAGCTTTTCGAGAAAAGGAAAAAGAAGTTATTTCAAATTATTGCACTCAAAAATTGAAAATTATTTCTCTTGGTGGTGGTGCCTTTCTGCAAAAGGAGACCAGGGACATTTGTTTAAAAAATTGTATTGTTTTTTATTTAGATGTTTCTTGGAAATCGTGGAAGGAAAGAATAAATATTTTGATTGATAGCAGACCCGTTTTACAGGGCAAAACACTAGAAGAAATTGAAGCGCTTTTTAGTGAAAGAAAAGATATCTATTCGTTACACCACTCCAAATTAGATACTGACAACCATGATGTTGAAGAAATTGCAGATTATATTATCGAGTCATTAAAATTAGCTTGGGAATTATATGATTAAAATCGCAGATGGCAGACCCCTCAGGTCTACCATCTATTTCTAGGAAGAACAACATTAAAACCTTATCTTCCTAAGACTTTTCACAAACATAGCCTTCATTACTGCAGTTTCCCTCTACACAGAATGGGTATTTCTTCTACTACCTCATCTCCTGAAATCAGATAGGCGTGATCATACAGATTGCAGACTGGGCAGATATGATTTGGTATCATTTCGACCTTTTCACCAATGGCAACTTGGTTTCTAAATTCTTCGTTGTATATGATTGCATGTTCATCATACACTTGATCAATATGAACACCATAGTTTTTAATATAGCCTAGCCCCGTAGTTGCACATATTCCTTGACTGCGAGACTGCATGGTGATTCCTTTTGCCCCCACATCGGTAATTACTCGTTCTTTTGTTGGTTTACTGATGACCGTTGTTAATACTGTTGCAGCACATCTATCATAAGTACCAATAGCATTTCCTTGCGAGACATCCATGAAGATATAAGTTCCGATGCGAAGCTCCGTAATTCCTTCCATGACTCCAAAATCATGCATGAGCGGTGGAGTAGACCCAATGCTTACTGTATCAAGTTTGCACCCTAATTCTTGTGCTAGTTGTGCAAAACGAAGGGTGCGTTTTTGTGCTGCATCGTAAAGCTCATGGCATTCATCAAGGTCTTTTGCCTTGTAAGTGTGCCCATCATGTGAAAAAATTCCTTTTAATTGGACATGTGAGCAATTTTTTATATATTCCACTAAACGTATATAATCGCTTTCTTCTATCACACCAGAGCGATTTTCCCCTACTTCAATTTCAATCAAAACTTGAGCTGGCTTTTCGCTATCACTAAATACCTTTTCGATCATTTCACATTGTTCAATACTATCAACGCCAAAAGAAATATCAATTGTTTCTGCAAGCTTCTTTATGCGTTGGAGTTTGATCTCCCCAACGATCTCATTTGCTATAAAAATATCGTTTAGCCCGTTCTCAGCCATGACTTCTGCCTCGCCAACCTTCGCGACAGTAATTCCTTTTGAACCTGCATCTACCTGTAATTTCGCGAGAGCCGGCATCTTATGCGTTTTTGTATGCGGACGAAGGGTAACACCATATTTGTTAGCATAGGATTGCATTCTTTCAATGTTATCCATCATAATCTCGCGGTCAATTAGTAAAGACGGTGTATCTAATTCATTCTTTTTCATCGTTATCTCCCCTTAAAAGTGAATTAAAAAACTGACTTTCTACTCTATAAATCTAGTTACTTTTAATACCTGCTCCGCATAAAGGAAAGACTAATTGTTGCCCTTTTAATTCGGGATACTTCTCTACATACTGTAAGTAACCTGCATAATTGGCTGCTGAAGTGATTTCAACATATATCCCTTTCAATGCAAGCTGTTTTCTTGCTTCAATAATGCTTTCTTCGGACACCCCGATTATATCCCCTTCTGTTGCTCGTATCGCTTGTAAGATTTCTTTTCCTCTTGCCGGTGCAGCAATGGCAATGCCCTCCGCCAAGGTCCCTGAATGTTCAATAGGCTTCACCCTATCGCTGCCTTCCGTAAAGGCTTTCATAATTGGAGCACAATTTTTCGCTTGAACGGCAAGGATTCTTGGCATTTTCTTGATTTGCCCATTTGCCAATAATTCTTGAAAAGCAATATAGGCACCCATTAACAAGGTTCCATTTCCTACTGGAATTATGAATGCATCAGGCATTTTGTTATTCATTTGCTCAAATACTTCGTACACATACGTTTTCGTACCTTCCCAAAAGATGGGGTTATAAATATGACTTGCATAAAAAGAATCTGTGCTTTCAACCATAGCAATTGCTGCGTTTGCCGTATCTTCTCTCGCTCAAGGAATCTTATGAATAACCGCACCATGTGCTTCTATCTGGGCAATCTTTTTATTGGAAGTAGATTCAGGGACGAAAATGTCACATTGAATTCCTGCCCTTGCTCCATAGGCTGCAATGGCTGTGCCAGCATTTCCACTACTATCTGCTACCACATTCTTGATGCCCAACTTTTTCGCCATGGCAATGAGAAGAACAGCGCCACGATCTTTAAATGATAGTGTGGGCATATAGTAGTCAGCTTTCGCGTAGACATTTTCGGCTATTTTGAGGAGTGGTGTATCTCCTTCCCCAAGTGTAATCTCCTGCCACACATCTTCCTTTTCAAATGGGAGTGCATCGATATATTTCCAAAGTGAATGATTCCGAGATGTGGCTGTTTCAGTAAAATCAACTGCCTTTTTCTCATATTCAAGATGGAGTAGCCCTCCGCAATCACATTTCCATTTATTGCTTTCCAACGAATATGTTGAATGACATTCATTACAAATATAGTCCATCTTCAATCTTCCTTTTCTGAATCAATATACGCAACTGCCTCAAGTTCTATTGAATATCCATAGTGCAGTTGATTAGTAGGAACAACAGCCCGTGCTGGCTTATGGTCACCAAAGTACTGTTTGTAGAGTGTATTGACGGTATCCCATAAAGAAATATCCGATATATAAATGGTGACCTTCATGATATCTTCTCTTTTTGCACCTGCTGCTTCCAGTATGTGCTCCAAATTTGACAACACTTGTTTGGTTTCGGCAGTAATATCACCACTCGTTCCTTCACCTGTAAAGGGATCAACCGGAAGCTGTCCTGATATGAAGAGGAGGTTTCCTTTTTGTGTCGCAGCGGAATAATGACCAGGGTTTGGCTTTGCACCCTTTATTGAAATAAACTTCATTCGATTACCTCCTTGAATTTTGAATTTTTATAGAATGGGTGGACAGATACATCATTATCCTTTATTATTTTTTTCTTTAATTTCTTCGATATAGCTGTAAACTGTGACTTTAGAGATATTCAACTTCTCCGCAACTCTATCGATTGTTCCACGGATTAAGAAAATCCCTTTTTGTTCCATAAATCGAACCATCTCAACCTTCTCATCACGCCTTAGCTTCTCTACTGGTTTATTGCCAATAATTTTATCGATTAAATCATTGGCGATCTCCTGTATATGCTCCGTTTCGTTTGTTTGATCTTGCTGATAATGCTGGTTTGGGGGGAGATCAGGATTTTGAGGAATCAAGCTATTGAGCCAGTTGATATTTTCTGTAATTCTAGTCGTATCAATGTTTATGCAAAGGGCACCAATTACCTTTTTTTCACGATTACGAATTAACAAGGTAGATGATTTTATTAATCTACCATCATCTTTATGAAAATAATAATTTGCAGAATGATCATTCGTAAAGTTTTGAGAAAGCAATACTTCCGTAATGAGATGATTAAAGCTTTGTCCCACTTGCCTTCCGGTTACATGGTTGTTAACAGTGTACACAACGGAGCTTTGCGGAACGGTTAAATCATGCAACACAACCTCACAATCGCGGCCAAACGTTTTAGCGATGACCTCTGCTACCGGAATGTACTGTTCATGTATCGAATTCATATAAAAATTCCTTTCCATAAATGGATTTAATTAAAATATATATAATTTTTTATATAAAATCAATAATAAATTATATATCAAATACTCCCCTCTATTGTTAAATTTACTTATTTTACAAAAGGCTATTGACTATTTTTGTTATTTTTTATATAAAAAGATTAAGTCATATATAAAATCTTATACTTTTTTCAAGTCGTTTGAAAGCGTTAACAAAACTAAGGGGAGGATGGAGTTCTTTAGGTAAACGCATATTTTTTTAATTACTTTTATCTGAATATTTTAAAATTTATGTTTCTTGGAACAAAGAGAACAGTGTCACTAATTTAAAGGGGGATTCGTATGAAGAGAATTGGGTTACTTTCGCAGATTTTAATTGCATTTGTACTCGCTATTATTGTTGGTGCTATTGTTGGACCTAGTGTCGAAGTTGTTAAGCCTCTTGGTGATTTATTCTTACGGATGATTAAGTTTATTATCGTTCC
This sequence comes from Bacillus sp. JJ1533, assembly GCF_036965045.1. Lineage (NCBI taxonomy): Bacteria > Bacillati > Bacillota > Bacilli > Caryophanales > Bacillaceae > Bacillus > Bacillus sp. JJ1533. Next base: position 64,293 of record NZ_JBALOV010000001.1, read on the forward strand.
TTTAGTTCTGGCATCTCTCGTTGTTGGTGTTGCAGGTACTGGTGATATTAAAAAAATCGGTCGTATGGGTGGAATCACTTTTTTTTATTACATTTTAACAACCGCTCTAGCTGTAGTCATCGGATTAATTCTTGCCAACATTTTCTCACCTGGTAAGGGTGTCAATATTGAAGCAACATTAGATAAAGCTGAAACTACTGAGGCTCCTGGAATAGTGGATACGTTATTAAATATCATCCCTACGAATCCAATTGCTTCATTAGTAAATGGGGATATGCTGCAAATCATCTTCTTTGCCATTTTCCTTGGTCTAGCTATTACGATATTAGGAGATAAGGCAAAGACGGTCTATAACCTCTTTGATGAACTTGCTGAAATTATGTATAAAATTACGGGAATTGTGATGAAGCTGGCTCCAATCGGGGTTTTCGGTTTAATTGCACCAACTGTAGGAGAGTATGGAGTTTCTGTACTTCTTCCGCTTATAAAGGTAATCTTAATCGTTTATGTGGGGTGCATCCTTCACGCTGTAGTAACCTATTCTACTTCTGTTAAAGTTTTTGCAAATATGAGTCCGCTTAAATTTTTCAAAGGAATTGCACCTGCTAGCATGGTAGCCTTCAGCACATCAAGTAGCTCCGGAACTTTGCCGATAACGATTAAAAACACGGAAGAAAACCTTGGTGTTTCTAGAAAGGTAAGCAGCTTCGTACTTCCGTTGGGCGCTACCATCAATATGGATGGAACCGCATTGTATCAAGGTGTAAGTGTTATTTTCATCGCCCAATTTTTCGGGTATGATCTTTCATTTGCCCAGCAGTTAACGATTGTATTAACTGCCACTCTTGCTTCAATCGGTACTGCAGGGGTCCCTGGAGCCGGTTTGATTATGCTTACAATGGTCGTTACTTCTGTTGGACTTCCAGTAGAAGGTATTGCTCTCATTGCGGGTATTGATAGAATTCTAGATATGATCCGTACTTCTGTAAATATCACAGGTGATGCATCCGCTGCAGTTGTCGTGAATGCAATCGAGGAAAAGCGCGAATTAAAAGTCTCGGATGGGGTTAGCGTATAAGCCGTTATAAAGAATAGAATGGTTGTTGAAAAGTTGAATAAAAAGTTTTCAACAACCGGTTTTAAAGGCGGAGGATAACATGACAAAAACACTAGGTATAATGGGTGGAATGGGGCCACTAGCTACGGTTGATTTGATGACAAAAATCATTCGATTAACACCAGCTCAAAAAGACCAGGATCATATTCATATGGTTGTAGATAATTATCCACAAATACCTGACCGTACATCTGCCATTCTTAGTAAGGGAGCGAACCCGCTTCCTTTTATGATTGAATCTGCAAAGAGATTAGAAATTGCCGGAGCAGATTTGATGGCAATAGCCTGCAATACTGCACATTATTATTTAGAAGATATCCAAGCTTCGACCACTATCCCCATTATGAATATGCCTATGGAAACTGTTCAACTCATAGACAAAGCAGGTCTAAAAACCATTGCATTGTTAGCGACTGATGGCACATTGTCTACAAACCTTTACCAAAAGTCCCTTCGCGAACGAGGAATTACTGTTGTGGAACCCGACAAAATGATACAAGACTGTATTATGGAAGGAATTTATGCTGTAAAAGGTGGAGATCTCGTTAAAGGAAAGAGGTTATTGCTTCGAGCCTCACAAACAGTGATAGAGCAAGGTGCAGAGGCAATTATTGCAGCTTGTACTGAAATTCCACTTATTTTAAGTGAAGTAGATGGAATTAAGGTAATAGATCCTACTGAAATTTTAGCGAAAAAGATTGTAGATATGTTTTTGAATAATAGGGTGAGACACTAAAAAATAAGTAACTGATCACTCGTGTCTCATTCTTCCCAGAATGAGACACGGCTTAACCAGCTATCGCACACTTTACTAATTAATATTTCTTTTCAGCTGAAGAAGAACGTTATATTTTCAAACTAAGTACCAGACCATTTTTATTTAAAGCAAGCTTTTTTCCAAAAGAACAAGGTCTCATTTAGGTGTTACACCCTCTCCTACCCTTTTAAACTGGCAGTCTGATTTTTACCGTTGTTCCTTGATTTTCTATGCTTTCGAAGGTTATTGTTCCTTTGTGTTCTTTTATAATTCGAAAACATAGCATGAGACCCAGACCCGTTCCCTTTTCTTTATTACTATAGAAAGGTTCCCCTAGTCTTTTGAGGCGTTCTTCACTTATTCCTACCCCGTTATCAATTACCTGAATGCATAATTGATTTTTATCCTCTATATGAGCAGAAACTTTTAGTAATCCTTTTTTGTAGACATCGGTTGCTTCAATGCTATTTTTACAAAGGTTCAATAAGACTTGTTTGATTTGATTTGCATCACACATAATAAGAGGAATATCCTCATTTATTTCGATGATAATCTCAATATTTTTTAGATGGGCTTCAGATTTCATCAAGGTGTCTATCTCTTTTAACAAAGAGGAGATACTTACTGACTTAAGCTGAATTTCCTGCGGTTTTGCAAGGGAAAGAAACTCCTTTATAATATCTTCAATTCGGTTTAACTCTGAAAGAACCACATCAAAATATTCTTCGTTCTTTATGCCTTGCTGAAATAGCTGAATGAATCCTTTTATTGAAGTAAGGGGATTTCGTATTTCATGTGCAACGCCCGCTGCTAGCTCCCCAACTAATGATAACTTCTCGGACTTCCATAGAAGCTCTTCCGCTCTCCTTTTCTCAGTAATGTCCTTTGCTACAACCATGATATGCTCCACTTCACCGTCTTCATCGAGTACAGGTGTAGCAGTACAATCAAATAGTTTCCAACCATTTTCTGCGTGTAAAAGTCGAAACTCAACCCTCATAGGAGTCTTCGTTTTATTTACCTCTTCAAACCCATTAATTATGAGTGAAGAGTCATTTGGATGAATAAGATGCAATGTATTTTGACTCAGAAAGTATTCAGGTGAATAGCCTAATACAGATTCATGAGAAGGTGATGCATAAATACATTTCCCTTGATTATCAAATAAAATAATTAAATCGGTCATATTTTCAGCGATCAAACGGTACTTATTTTCACTTTCAAGTAAAGCCTTTTCAGCCTTCTTTCTGTCGGTAATGTCCATACATGAACCTATTACCTCAATAACTTCCCCATCTTGTATAATTGGCCTAAGCGCGGCAAAATAATGAATTCCATTTAGTTCTTCTTCATAAGTAACATGATCTTCCCCATTCCATACTCGCTCATAAAATAACAACTTTCTTTTCGTATTCTGTTCCGGTAGAAAGTCAATTAACTGTTTTCCTACAACATGACTTGGAGTTAGACCTAAACGATATACTAACTCACCATCACATAGAGTATGGATAAATTGCCCATCTACGCTTATGAATTTGAAAATCATCCCTTGATGCAAATGAATCAATTCATTTAATTCCTTTCGATTAATACGCATTAATTCATCAGAACACAATTGTTCATTTAGATCATTTGGTAGGCTGATTTCTTTGGCTTTTTCTTTAGAAGTATTTTGTTTCATATGACAACTTTCCTTTCAATGAAAGTGAAAAGTAAAGATCTTATCTTTCGAAAAAAAGCCGAAAAAATAGTCGAGATGTTACAAACTTGGACTATTTTGTCATCTATCTTTATGTTAGGTAATAACTCTACAAATCCTTTTTTTAAGTATTCTATATTTTTATAACTATTATACTATTTAACGGAATCTATTTTAATCTCTTTTTCATAAGGTTGGTTATTTACAAGTAATGCTACGAGATTCCCTTCGAGCATTTTTAAAATCTAAAATATATTAAAAACTCTATTCTAAGGTAAAATAGAATTATCACTAAATAACGAGGTGTCTATCTTATGGAAAAATTGATGTTTATCGAAACCGGCATGGGGATTGATGTTCACGGCCAAAATATCACGAAAGCAGCTGTTCGTGCTGTAAAGAATGCGATTCATTTTAATTCAATGCCTGGAATTCGTTCTGTGTTACCAGGAAATAGCTTAGATAATATGGTAGTCAATGTAAAGCTAGCAGTGCCTTGTGATAAAGAACAGCTAGATATCGAGGCAGTGAAAGGAGCGATACCTTTCGGAAAAGTCTCAGTGGAAGTTATGGACGGAGGAATGCTGACAACAAGCGGAATTGTCCTTGAAGAGAAAGGCGATCAAAATGACTTAATGTACATTGTTGTTGCATCAGTCGAGGTTGGATACTAAAGGGACAGCTGTTCGTTGCCCTTATATAAAAATTGACGGGACGCGGAAACCTTGCGTCCCACTTACACTCTAAAAATTCTACTAATCTCTGCACTAAGTCCCTTGAAAATGAATGATTGTGCAGCCTCATTATTCTTATAGGTAGCACTGTTACTGATATTCTGATCCTCAAAATGGTAGACCGTTACTTCTTTATTGTCTGGATTCACAATCCAGTACTCACTCACACCAGTGTACATGTATAGGTCAAGTTTTTTTATGAGATCCTTACTCCTTGTACTTTTCGAAAGCACCTCAACAACAAGTGATGGGATCCCTTTATAATAATCATGTTCATTTAAATTTTCCTCTAAATCACAAATCACCATCAAGTCTGGCTGAACGATATTAATATTTTCTGGTGTTCTTCTTAGCTCAATGTCATAAGGAGCAACGATTGGTGTGCAGTTTTTCCCTTGGAAAAAGATATAAAAGTTTCCAAATAACTCAGTTATTGCTATTTGATGAGCAGTTTTAGGAGAAGTGAGCAAATAGATTTCACCATCTATATATTCATACCTTTCATCTGATTCCAGTTGTAATTTAAGAAACTCCTCGTATGTCGACTTTTTTCCATCATGACTATACTCACGAGCCTTTTCGTGTACCATTTCAGGCTGGACATTATTTTCTGTTGCTGTTTCTTTAGCCGCTGTTAGCTTAGCAATTTCTGTGCCATTACGTGTAATAATAATGTCCTCATGTGCTGCAAGCATTAAATATTTCCCGAAATTATTTTGCAGTTCCGTAGAGTTTACAATCACATTGGCTCCTCCTCACATTAGTTAAATTAGCTAATTTAGCTAACCTCATTATATGGAATTTATTTTCCATTTTCAATAAGTGGAGATGTTTTTTATATCCATAAAAAAGAATACCAGACACATAAACTGCGCCTGGTATTTTCAGTTTAATGTTATTTACTTGTTTCTCTACGAACAATTGGAGCTACCTTGGTTGCTAACAATTCAATCCCTTTTGCGACGTTCTTGAAAGGTTGGCCCCCGATATCAAGTTGTGCAAGGAAACGTTGATGGCCAAAGAGTTCGTATTGTTGAAGGATTTTTTCGACGACCTGCTGTGGGCTTCCCACGAACAAAGCAGTATCTGGACTGGCCATATGCTCAAAATCATTTCTTGACATCCTTGTCCCCATACCACGCTGACGGTTTACATATTCCCAATAGTTGGAGTAATAGCGATAAAACTCGTCCTTTGCTTGTTGCGTTGTCTCCGCAAGGTACGCATGGCCTGTTACACCAACCTTTAAGCTTTCAGGTGCATGTCCAGCGTCTTTTCCCGCTTGACGATAAAGATCAACCAGCGGCTTAAAACGTTTTGGTGGACCGCCCAAAATTGCTAAAGCCATTCCTACCCCAAATCTTCCAGCACGAACGGCACTCTCAGGTGTTCCTCCGACCCCAATCCAGACTGGTAAATTTTCTTGTACGGGTCTTGGGGCAATCTCAGCATTCCTTAAAGAGGGGCGGAACTTTCCTGACCATGTTACGTTCTCCTTTTTAGTCAGTTGTAATAACAAGTCCATGTGCTCTTCAAACAGTTCATCATAATCATTTGTACTATAACCAAAAAGAGGAAATGATTCGATAAAAGCTCCTCTCCCAGCCAGTATTTCAGCCCGACCATCCGATAATAAATCCAGTGTAGCGAAATCCTCAAATAGTCGTACCGGATCAAGCGTGCTTAAAACACTTGTTGTACTTGTTAATCGAATATTTGTTGTTGCTTGTGCAATTGCAGCTAACAGAACCGCAGGAGATGAAGAAGCATAATCGAGACGATGATGTTCTCCTACCCCAAATACCTCTAGTCCAGCCTCATCCGCAAGTTTTGCGGCTTGAATGATTTCTTTTACACGTTCCTTAGCTGTAATTGTTTTTCCTGTAAGAGGGTCTGGGCCAATATCCGCGAGTGTGTATATCCCAATTTCAATTCCACTTTTCTTATCAGTCATGATGGTTTACTCCTTCTACTATTAGTTACTTTATGTAAGTAAGTATATTTATATAATAAACTTATGTCAAATAAGTATAATTATATATGATCTTTGGAAAAGTAGGTTTTAGTTCAACCATATAAAAAGGGTTGTTCAAAAGTTTGTTATTAGTAACTTTTTAGAACAACCCTTATTTTTTATTAGTTTTTACTAAAAATTCCATTTATATAGATTAACTTTTTCTTTGCTCACTAATTTTGTTTTAATTAAAAATCTATGGTTATTTCTTGAGTAACCTACTAAATTAACTGCATGGTTGTAACACAAGTATTGTCGCCTTCAAATGTGGAAATTTCAGATTCTGCTATTTTTCCATCATATTCGATTTTTACTTGATAGGTTTGATCACGTGGTAACCATAAATCGATAAATCCATTTGCGAATGAGGTCATTGTTTCATCTACCACTACATTTCCCGCCTCATCTTGAATATAGACATCAAATTCTTCTTCAACTAATTCCCCTTGACAACCGGTTAAACTATGCATTGCACATTCATGTGTTTCTTTTACAAACGGTGCAATCGAAACAAAAAATTCTTCTTCAGGAAGTTCATATGAGGTTTCCTTTTTATCACTATCCGTTACAATAAGTTCGTGAGATGTAATGGAAGCAGATACATCGTCAAAACTTCCAACACTATAATCGTGTACCATTTCTTTAATATCCTTTACTTCTTTTACTTCCTTCTCACTCGAAGTACTATTGTTACAAGCCGCTAATAATAAGATTAGTAATAATCCAGTTATTCCCATTAAACCTTTTTTCATTTATGGTCCAACTCCTTTTATTAATACAGGGTAAGATTTTACCCACAATAATTTGTACGAATACTTAATTCCACTTTTAACTGTAACAAAAAAATATGAAGAAATTATGCATAAACTAGATTGTCTTTATTAATAAATGAGAGCGGTACTATGATATTTAATTACCACTCATTCTTTTTTCCTTTGATTCTTTTTCATCTTTTTCATGAAAAAGATTAGCCCTACTAGTGAAAGGATTGATAAAATGAGCTTTCCTTCTGTTGTCCAATGGGTTACCTGGTTCACGGAATAGGCTTCAATCAGTAGGGCTGGAATCTTTCCGATTGAACTTGCAAATAGAAATACGGTTAGACTTACTGTACCTACTGCTGAGGCAAAGGTAACTAAACCGGATGGAACAAAAGGTAATAATCGTAAAGAAAGGATAAGAAAGAAAGCTTCCTTCCCTTTAGTGTCCAGGAGTTTAGTTACAAGTGGATATTTATTCAACTTCTTTACGACAAACCTTTTAAAACCCTTTCTGTATAGCCAAAAAGAAACAATCGCTCCTAGTGTCTCTCCTAGGAAAGAAATGAGAGTTCCCTTCAAAAAACCAAAGACTAGTAGGTTTGCAGCAGTTATAAAAACACTGGGAATGACGCCAAAGATGCTGATCAGAATATTAATCAGTACACTGATTACAACGGCAAACTCTTTATAGTTACCCAGAACCTCTACTAGCCAATCTTGCATATTCTTCCTCCGTTACATCATAGGCTCAAAAGAGGCCTAATGTCTAAATATTTAACCTTGCAATTCAATTTTTACCATAGTCCCTTTTCCAGGTTCACTAGAGATATTTATTTGACCACCATGAGCTTCCACAATTTCTTGAACGATAGACAAACCTAGACCAGACCCGCCACTTTCGCGAGATCTTGACTTCTCAACACGGTATAGACGGGTGAATATTAAAGGTATTTCCTCTGTCGGTATACCTATTCCTTCATCAATAACTGACAACACCATTTTATTCTTAGTTTGGTTATGTTCGACATCTAATGTAACTCTACTATTTCTGTTTGAATATTTTAATGAGTTATCGAGAAGGTTTAAAATCACTTGTTCAAATCTTGGTCGATCTATCATTGCAATTAATCTATCTGGGCAAGAATGAACCAATTCAATCCCTTTTTTCTTAAATGCCGGCCGAACCTTTTCGACAATTTTATTTGTAAATTCGCACAGATCAACCTTTTCCTTTTCAATCACAAAGGTATGTTGGTCAATTTTGGCCAAATCAAATAAGTCCTTGACTAGACCTGATATATGCTCGGCTTCCTCATATATAATCTGTAAATATTGGTTTCTTTCCTCATCACTAATCCCTTTTCGTCTTGCTATATCGGCATACCCTTTAACATAGGTTAAGGGGGTTCTTAATTCGTGTGAAATACTTGCAAGGAATTCATTTCTTTCCTTTTTTAAATGGTTTAAATCATTAGCCAATGTTTGAATACTGTTCGCAAGCTCTCCTAATTCATCATTACTTCTATGGCTAACCGAAACCGTAAAATCTCCTTTACTTAACGCTTTCGTAGCCTGTTTCAAACTAATTAAAGGGAGTGTTATTACTTTCGAAAGAAAAAAGACGGTGATAACTGTTAAGATAATCGTGAGACTTCCAACCAGTATAAAATGCTGCTTTAATTTATTAACCATTGTTTGAATCGATTGTGTACTCTTAAACATATACACATGACCAATTAATTGATCATTACTTATTATTGGACTAACAGTGGATATATAAGACTCTGTTGCCCATCGATTTTCAACAATCATTCCCTCAAAAGGTACAGGACCTCTTTCCTGTTCCATCAGTCTTTTCATGGGTGATGTTAACTTATTTGACTTAGCAAGCACCTTTCCATGATGAGTCATGATGACTACATCCGTATCTGCCTCTGTTTCCATTAAAGCGACATGTTCAATTGTACTTTCATCAAAGCTTTTTTCTAAAACATGGCGGTGACTTTCCCCTCTTGCTTTTAACTCTGCTAATTCTTCGTCAATACGAGAATCAGCTAGCCCAGTATATAAAAAGGAAAACAAAATAATTTCAAGAATGAGGATAAATGCAAAAAACAATAGACCTAGTTTAATTGAGATTTTATTCATTCATTTTCCCCTCGTAATATTTATCCTTCAATCATACAAAAAAAGTATCAAGAAAGGATGCAATAATAATTACTCTCCATTATCATACCATTTTCAACTAGAATCCTATCTGTTCTTCACCAACTCTTCAAAAATTCTGCATAGATTCTGCATGGTTTAGATGTATTCTAAAGCCAATAAAAGAAAAGGAGTTGGTTGATGTGAAAAAGTGGGCCATTAGCATTTTCACAGTTGCCTTTGTAATAGGTACTGGTACTGCAGTTTTTGCACAAGGGGATGGTGAAGGAATCTTTCATTTCGATAAGATGAAACCCTTCATGGAAAAAATGCATCCTGATTTTTCTGAACAGCAATTAAAAGATATGTTTGAATCCTGTCATGGGGAAAACGGTATGATGAAAAATACCAATTTTAATGAAATGCATTAGAAATGACTAATGAAAAACATAAAAAAAGGGTCGTCACACAAGACGAGCCTTTTTAAATTGAGACGCTGCCTATTAGTGATACATTCACACGGTAAATTCAATCGTTTTGGCAGTTCTTTCAGCAGCGGATTTCCCGATAATTTGCTCAACAAGGTATAGTGCCATATTAATTCCCGAGGAAACTCCACCTGATGATACGATATTACCATCCTGTACTACCTTACTATCGGATACAACCTCAATCTTAGGATATTTTTCTCGAAGTAACTCCAATGCTAAATGATGGGTGGTTGCTTTCTTTCCGTCCAATAAGCCAGTTTCACCTAATATGTATGCCCCGGTGCAAACTGAACATAAATAATCAATGCTTTTATGAGAAATAATCCAATCTATGATTTTTAGGTTTTTAGCTACACCCTGTACTGCTCTTAAGGGACCACCGGGAATGATTAGAATATCTAATTTGGGACTAGTATCAATGCTAAAGTCTGGTTTTACTTTTATACCTGAATGAGTTGTAATTTCCATTCCTGTTTCGGAAAGAGTATATACTTCAAACGGTCTGGTAGGTAATAAGTTCTTTTTATAAAGGGTTAGTGCTTGTTCAGTTTTGTTATGAGCTGTTAATGATAACACCTCAGCAGGACCAGCAAAATCTAAAACATCGACATAGTCAAATAGTAAGAATCCGACCTTTCGTTTTTTCATCTGAATTATCCCCATTTTCCGGAACTATTAATCTAATAATTTCATCTTTAACACCTTTAGGAAGGTGATTTTTTTAAATTTAGATAACAGCCTTTTTAATGTTTTCTAAACCAAACCGTGTGACAAACTTAGAAAATTGTTCTCTTTTCTTGCCTTGTTCAGCATAAACAGCAATTATCTTTTCAACAACCTCATAAAGTTTTTCTGGCGTCAGCTGCTCCATTAATAAAGTTCCAGCTTTGGCGTCTTTTCCTTTCGCTTTCCCGCCAATATATAAATCATATCCGTCTTTTACCTTCATCACGCCGATATCATTTACTAAAGGTTCACCACATCCAACCGGACATCCGGTATAAGCTGGGCGAAGTGTAAATGGGACTTGTTTACCTGCTATTCGCTTATTTAATTCAATAGCAACAGGCATCCCTTCTTCTTCTGCGCCTTTACAAAAATTACAGGTTCTTAAGCTTTTCACAAAATTCCCCACTGGGTAACAAGCGAGCCCAACATCCGCAAATTTTTCTTTAACGAGTTCTACTTCACTTTCTAGTACATCTATATATAGTTGTTGGAAAGTGGTTAACTCTAGTTCGTCACCATCATTCATGTACTCAGCAATGGCAACCAGTTGTTTGGCGTTTAACTTTGCTCCAAATGAAATTCCACCATTGACGGCTAATTTAACCTTTTTCTCTGTTTGATCCACAACCATCTCACACCCTCATGGGACTCAAGGGACGGGTACAATGGCATAATAAGCGAACCAAAATACCTGTCCTACGTATCCTACTTATTTTAACTTTACTCGTTGTAAACGTAATGCGTTTAATACGACGGACACTGAACTGAATGCCATCGCTGCACCAGCAACCCATGGTGCTAGGAATCCTGCTGCTGCAATTGGAATTCCTATTGTGTTATACGCAAATGCCCAGAATAAGTTTTGCTTAATATTTCGCATTGTTTTACGACTCATTAAAATTGCATCAGCTATGCTATTGAGATCACCACGAATAAGTGTAATATCCGCAGCTTCCATGGCTACATCTGTACCTGTACCAATGGCCATCCCAATATCAGCAGTCGCGAGTGCTGGCGCATCATTTATACCGTCACCGACCATAGCCACTTTTTTGCCCTGCTGTTGTAATTTTTTCACTTCATCTGCTTTGCCTTCAGGAAGGACCTCTGCAATAACCGTATCAACGCCTACCTCTTTCCCAATGGCTTGTGCTGTACGTTCATTATCGCCAGTCATCATAATAACTTGGATGCCCATGTCATGTAAGCGACGGATTGCTTCTTTGGATGTTTCTTTAATGGTATCCGCCACGGCGACTAACCCTGCGTATTGTCCATTTATTCCCGCTAACATCGCGGTCTTACCATCTGTCTCTAGTTTTTCCATCTCCGGTAGAACGGCTTGTATTTCAATTCCGTACTGTTGCATAAGTTTACGTGTTCCAATGACAATGCCTTGGCCAGAAACTGTAGCAATGACACCATGACCTGGAATGGCCTCAAAGAATTGAACATTCCCAAGCTCAATCCCTTTTTCTTGAATACCTTCGACAATCGCTTGTGCGAGTGGATGCTCAGATTGCTTTTCTGCTGCCCCGATCAGCGATAAAAATGAATCTTCATCTTGACCATCTGCTACCAAAACATCCGTTAAAACAGGTTTACCGTGTGTTACAGTACCTGTTTTGTCAACAATTACAGTATCAACACCTTGGGTTTGTTCTAAATGCTCGCCACCTTTAAATAAAATTCCAAATTCAGCTGCACGACCGCTACCTGCCATAATGGAGGTCGGCGTTGCCAATCCAAGCGCACATGGACATGCTATCACAAGAATCGCAATTAACACTTCAAGTGCTGGTGTGAATTCTCCCGGGTTTACCCAAATGATCCATACTAAAAATGCAAGGACAGCAATCCCCACTACGATTGGAACAAAAATACCCGAAATTTGATCCGTTAAACGCTGGATCGGCGCTTTTGAACCTTGTGCATCTTCTACTACTTTAATAATCTGGGCTAATGCTGTTTCACGACCCACTTTTGTTGCTTTCATTTTAATGAAGCCATTCTTGTTAATCGTTGAGCCATATAATTCGTCACCAGCATTTTTATCGACTGGTAAACTTTCGCCCGTCAACATCGATTCATCAACTGCTGTTGAACCTTCGACCATTTCACCATCTACTGGGATTTTTTCTCCCGGCTTCACTAAAATGGTATCACCTATTATAACTTCCTCTAACGGAACTTCCTTTTCAACTCCATCACGTACGACAATGGCGGTTTTTGCCTGAAGCCCCATTAGCTTTTTAATCGCTTCAGATGAACGCCCTTTTGCTCTCGCTTCAAATACCTTACCTAAGAGAATGAGTGTGATCAATACCGCACTTGTTTCAAAATATAGGTGTGGACTGTGATGGGTTCCAGCCGTTACGATTGCTTGATATACACTATAAAAATAAGCTGCTGATGTACCCATGGCCACGAGAACATCCATGTTTGCACTTCCATTACGAAGAGCTTTATAAGCACCTACATAAAACTGTTTCCCGATAATAAATTGTACCGGTGTCGCCAAGATCAATTGAATCCACGGATTCATTAAGAAATCTGGTACATATAAAAACGATGTAAATGAAAAGTGTCCTACCATCGTCCATAAAAGTGGCAACGATAATAGTGCAGAAATAATGAATTTTCGTTGTTGATCTTTAATATGCTTCTCGCGATAGTCTACCTGCTCTTTATCCTCTTGCTTTTGGTGTGCACCGTAGCCTAGTTTTTCAACTTTTGCAATGATATCTGCAATCGCTACTTCAGAAGGATTAAATTCAATCGTAGCTTTTTCAAGAGCTAAATTGACATTTGCAGTTGCAACACCTTCCATCCGATTTAACCCTTTTTCGATACGTGTTGCACAGGCTGCACAAGTCATTCCGGTAATATCAAACTCCGCTTTTTGTTTCACCACACCGTAACCTAATGCTTCAATTTTCTTTTCAAAATCTACTTCACTCAGTATTGATGGGTCATATTTAATTGATGACTTTTCTAGTGCTAGGTTGACGGATGCCTGCTCAACACCCTCCATTTTATTTAACCCTTTTTCAATACGTGTTGCACACGCCGCACAAGTCATTCCGGTAATTTGAATACTCGCTTCTTTCAACTTACTGGCTGCTGTTGCCTCGGTACTCATGATTTTCTCTACCTCCCTTATACCTTATAGGGGTATATTTTTATGAAAATGAGAGAGTGCTATGGAAGCACTCTTATTCTACGTCATATCCTTGATCTTCAATTGTTTCTTTAATTGTATCAAGGGAAACTTTAGATTCATTAAAGGCAATTTCAACTAAAGCTTCGTCTAATTTTACGTTTACTTGATCTACGCCTTCTAATTTACCAACACTGCCTTCTACAGCCTTTACACAATGACCACATGACATTCCTTGTACGTTTAATGTTACTGTTTGCATATTATTTCTCTCCTTTTAAATATTTATTGTTTCATACTCCACTAGGGTATATGCAGATTAAAAAAAATTTACTTCTTCATTAGCTTTTGGATGGTAACAACTAATTCATCTAGAACTTCATTATCACCTTCCGTAAGGCGGTCTACGACACACCCTTTTAAATGACCTTCCAATAAGATTTTGGCCACACTATTTAAAGCGGATTGTGTTGCAGAAATCTGAGTAATAACGTCATCACAATATACGTCTTTATCAATCATCCCTTTAATGCCTCGAATCTGACCTTCAATACGATTTAAGCGATTTGTTAAATCCTTTTTCACACGTTCAGGATGATGGCTCTTTCGGCCGGACGTTCCACATTCTGTATGACAAGCTACATCTTCAGCTTTGTTTTCCATAGCACAACCTCCTAACTTGATTTCATCTTAGCATACCCCCATTAGGTATGTAAAGTAGGAAGTATCCATTTTTTTGCAAAAAGATATTTAATTAAAAAAGTAGACACAAATTAACACTTTATTCCCACTTGTATCCGATACCCCAAACGGTTTTTAGATGATTTTCAATTGGAAAACCTGTTTTCCTAAATTTATCACGTATATTTCGAACGTGTGAATCTACTGTTCGATCCTCAATACTGGCGTCATACCCCCATACGGTTTCTAATAGTTTCTCACGACTAAAAACAATATTCTTGTTTTTCATTAACAGGCCTACCATCTCGAATTCTTTTGGAGTTAGTATGATACTTTCATCATTAAAATACATCGAGTGGTTATTTTCATCCCAAACCAAACCATACATTTCAATTTTCGGAGATTGTTTCGTTCTTCTTAAAACGGCTTGAATACGAGCAATTAAGACACTCTCATCAAATGGTTTCGTAATATAATCATCGGCTCCTATACTTAATCCTCTAACTATATCTGTACTAGTATCTCTTGCCGTTAACATGATTATTGGTACGTCCGAAAATTTTCTAATCTTTCTGGCTGTCTCCCACCCATTTAAATGGGGCATCATGACGTCTAATAAAATTAAGTCAATGGGATTATTCTCCAGATATTTAATTCCTTCTTCACCGGAATTTGCCGATATGCATGTAAAACCATGATGCTCTATATATAAGGTAAGTAATTGCAGCATTCTTAACTCATCATCGATCAATAAAATTTTTGGCATCTGAATCGCTTCCTTTAAAAACTTCATTTTTCACTAAATATTAACTTTAAATATGTGTTCACGGTTATTCCATATATCTATTTCTCAAGTCCAATAAGTTAATGTATCGAATACTCCGAGAACTATCATGATCCAGCCAACTGTCTTTTGCACAGTGGCCCCTACCTTCCTTCCTTTTTTCATAAAGATACTTCCTAATTCAAAATACCAAATAAGAAAAATGGCTAAAATGAGTGGAATTGACGTTCCAATAGCAAATATGCTTGGCAGCACAGCTCCATATGATGTAGATAACACAATCGGCATGAGAGTAACAAAAAATAAGACGAACATAGTCGGGCAAAAACCTAAAGAAAAGCTAAATCCCATTAAAAATGCCCCTAACTTTCCTTTTTTAAAAAATCTATCTGGTATTTTGCCTAATGAAATTGTCCAACTCATTTTAAAATATCCCGCTAGGTAGATTCCAATGATTATTAGAATTGGACCTACTTGCTTTCTCACCCATGGAAATAGAAGAGTTAGATTTGCCTTAAATTCCTGCCCTAATAACCAAACTAATAACCCTAACCCTGAAAATACAACAATCTTTCCCAGTATGAAGAAAAACACTTCCGTCCATGCGAGTCTTTTCTGAACAGAACGGTTACCATAGACCATGATTGCCCCTAAATTGCCAGTAAACTGACATGGAACTAAGGCCCCTACAAGACCTAATAAAAATGCAGCAAGTACAGGCAGGCCTTCTACACTATAAAACATATTCCTAAATGGGGTACTTAGGAAATTACTAATCTCGGATAGGATTTGATACATTACCTTTCACTCCTAGAATTACTTGTTAACGCTATTATTGCAGTCTAAATAGTAGTTTTTTTCTGCATCATCTTTCATCATAACAAAGAATTATCGAGAAATTATGGAGTTATTTTAACATTTGTACGTAAAAAAAGAGATTGGTCTCGTTCAACCAATCCCTTCATTAATAAACATTCATTATTCTGCTGGCGAAAGTTCATCTTCCGTTACCCACTTATGGTTTGTTACTTTTTCCCCTGTCTTGGTATCGGTGAAATCCACCATATAAACAGTTGTTTGTTTAGCTGTGTCAATCGTAGCAGTAGCCCCCTTCATACCCTCCATATGATCAGCATTTAATACAACTTCATCACCTGGTTTATAAGGTTCCCCACCTGCATTTTCAATTTCTTCGTGAATCACCCATTTGTGGTTTTCCACAGGTTCACCGCCAGTTGTTGGGGTATAAGTAACCGAATATACTGTTGTACGATAGGCTCCCGACACAGTTGCTTCAGCGCCATTCATTCCTGGCATATGATCTGCATGCATAATCACTTTACTGCCAACTGGATAAGTTGGATTTTCCGCCTCAGCTAAACCTTCTGGAACCTCACCAGAACCTGAGTGATGCATACCTGAATGATCCATCTCCTCGTTAGAATCAGCTTCTTCTTCACTCATATCCATATTCTCCTGGGTGTTTGAGTCGTCATCCGAATTTTTATTACGGGTTGTTTCATCATTGCCAGCACATGCTGCCAGAAGGAATACCAACAATAATGAAGCAAAGTTTAACCATATTTTTTTGTTTTTCACTATTACCAACCTCTCTAACATATTTAACGTCAGTATTAAATTATCAATAAAATATGCAAATTTTATGCATAAACTCTAGGACTTTCTCCGTAATTTTTAATGAGGATAAAGGACAGTCTTGTTCTGTTACCTTCCATAATTTAATTTTTGTAGGTCAGTCTGATTTCAAGTATAGTAAAAGTATTCGAAAACGGATTGGGGTGAGGATCCTTTGTTGTTAGATTTGTTTCTATTAGACCCGGACTTTTATACTTTAATGGCACTTAACGTTAATCTTTGTATAAGTTTAATGGTCATTTTTCTCACAACGCAAAGGGTTGAATTTGGCTTTAGTTCACCATTATCCGCTATCACAGATATACAAAATAGTAATAATAAGAAATTTGATATAAATAGGAGTCTTTTAATTCAGTATTTCATTACAAGGAGAATAACACGATCCATCCGAAATAGAGTATTCACGAGTGATGATACCGATAGCTCTGTTTCCTTTTATCTTACTAGTTAAATTCAACTTTTAAGGAGGAAACATGAAGAATTTTCGTTTTGTCACAAGTTTTAGTACTCTTTTAATCGTTCTCACTACATTCCTATCAGGTTGTGGGATAAATACGGATAGTAACAATAGCGGTTTTTTTAGTCATTATGTGGTGGAACCTTTGACACAGCTCATAAATTTTATCGCGAATACATTTCACGGAAGCTATGGAATCGCCATTATTACGGTAACCATACTCATTCGCTTGTTTATGATGCCATCCATGTTAAAACAGTATAAAAATCAATCAGCTATGAAAGAAAAAATGGAAATCCTAAAACCAGAAATGGAAAACATACAGAAAAAGATTACAGCTGAAACAGACCCGAAAAAGAAACAAGAGCTTCAACAAGAAATGATGGGGTTATACCGTAAACATGGAATTAACCCACTCAATATGGGATGTTTGCCATTACTTATCCAAATGCCAATCTTAACTGGGCTCTATTTTGCAATTCGTGGTTCAGCCGAAATCTCTCACCATACGTTTTTATGGTTTAGTCTAGGGCATCCCGATTTAGTTTTAACAATTATTGCCGGGATCGTTTATTTTATTCAATTTAAAATTTCACAGCTTAATATGACGCAAGGTCAACAACAACAAATGAAATTTATGGGCTTATTGTCACCCATTATGATTGTGGTCATATCATTTGGAGCCCCTGCCGCGTTACCACTTTATTGGGTTGCAGGCGGAATCTTCCTAACAATCCAGACCTTTATTGGGCAACGGCTCTATCGAAAGCAGAAGGTCGAGACAATTGTAGAAAATCAGCGAGTATAATCAAAATAAGGCCAATCTCATTTAACGGGATTGGCCTTTACTATTTTACAAATCTGTTTCAGGTATGTACTTAAAATTTATCATCCTAGCAGTGGGCTATCATGCCCAACTAAAAACAAACCATTCAATAAAGGCTTTTCGTATAACTCTCTTTAAGTCTTTCTTTAATAGAATCAATACTGCTATTTGGGAGCTTAGCATGTTCATATAATATATTGGCAGCAGCAGGTAGTTCTGCCTTATCTAGCCAAGTCGTTGGATTCCATAGCCCTGACCTTTTGAATGCTTTTGCACAATGAATGAAGCATTCTTCCACCTCTACACCGATACCCAAAAGGGGACGTTTATCCTTTACAGCCATTTTTTCAAGCAAACCTTCATCTTTTACGATTGTTGCATGGCCATTTACTCTTAGTGTTTCTCCAAGTCCAGGAATGAAAAAAACTAGACCTATTTTGGGATTGGACAAGATATTTCGCAATGAATCTATTCTTTTATTACCTGGTCTTTCTGGTATGATTAACTGCTTTTCATTTAATACTAGAACAGACCCTGGTTGATCTCCTCTTGGCGAAACATCACAATTTCCGAATTCATCAGATGTAGACATAACCAAAAACGGTGATTTAGCAATAAAATGCTTACAATGATGATCCAAATATGTAATCGCCTTATTTTTTACTAATTCACTTGGATAACCTACAATTGTTCGTAATTCTTCCTCTGTTTCAACTGAATTTTTAAATGGTCCACTTTTAATCAATTTGTTCACTCCTAATAGAATGTACTCAGTACTAAGATGGATATGCTCCATCCCGCACTATTTTCACATAATTCTCAACGTCTGTGTCTCCTTCGGTATTGAAAAATAATATCTTCGAATCCCCATTAAGATTTAACTGTTCTTTTAAGCTTGAATACTGGTTTTTCGTTAGAATTTCACTTACAACTCCTATTCCAACAGCAGCCCCAGATTCTCCTGAAATCACACGGATATCATCATTTAAGGGGCTTGCTAAAATTCTCATCCCCTGTGCCGCATAATTATCCGGACATGAAATGAAGCCATCTGCATAATCACGAAGTACCGGCCACCCTATACTGCTTGGTTCCCCACATGCTAATCCAGCCATAATCGTATCCAAATCACCCGTTACAGCATGCAGTTCACCATCATTTGCAGCAGCCGTTTGAAAGATACAGTTTGCTTTTTCAGGTTCGACTACAACCGTAATGGGACGGCTTTCACCATACATATTTGCAAAAAAGCCTTGCACTGATGCGGCCATTGAGCCAACTCCAGCCTGGACAAAGATATGGGTGGGCGTTTCGCCTAACTCACTAAGTTGTTCGTAAACTTCCAAGACAAAAGTAGTATAGCCTTGCATAATCTTCTTAGGAATGGCCTCATATCCATCCCAGGCTGTATCCTGAACTAAAACCCAGCCATTTTTTTCAGCATGTTCAGCTGCCATCCGCACTGTATCATCATAATTTAATTCTGTTATCGACGCGTCTGCCCCTTCAGCAAGAATATGATTAAGGCGTTCAACGGATGAACCTTTAGGCATATACACAACAGATTTTTGCTGCAATTGATTTGCTGTCCATGCAATTCCTCTACCATGATTTCCATCTGTTGCTGTAACAAATGTTAGGTCTCCTAACTTGGCTCTAACTTCAGTTGAAATTAACCTGTTATATGGTAAATCATCTAGATCCATTTCCATTTTATCTGCTAAAAGACTGCCAATGGCATAGGAACCACCTAAAGCCTTGAATGCATTTAATCCAAAACGAAAAGATTCATCCTTCACAAAGATTTTGCTTATTTTTAATTCCCTTGCCAGGTTGTCTAAAGAAATCAAAGGTGTAGGTTTATAATTTGGAAAGCTTTTGTGAAATCTTTGTACTTTTCGAGCATGATCTATTCCTAAAAAGTCGATTTCTGTCTTTGAAGCTTTCTTTCGATCATATTTAACCATACGCATATTTGATTTACCTCATTTCATCTAATCATTATCAAAACTACTCTTCACTCGTTTTCCAACTACTATATTCTACTTTACCATGAAAATTCATAATAAATTTTATATTTGCATTTTTAAACTACCTCATGAATATTTTGTAAGTAATTAACAAATATCTCCAGAAACATCATATAGATAACTGAGAGACTATGGACAAATAAGAAATAAGGTTCGTTTAAAAGGAAGGATTGATCCAATGAAAAAAGTCGAACTCCTTAATATTTCGAAATCCTATGATAAGTCAACTGAAGTCATATCAAATATTAATGTAACGATAAATCCTGGTGAATTTTTTGTATTAGTTGGACCCTCAGGATGTGGTAAAAGTACGATGCTCCGAATGATCGCTGGTTTGGAGGAAATCACAGGAGGGGTGTTAAAAATTGGTGATAAAGAAGCAAATCTATTGCCACCTAATAAACGAGATATATCGATGGTTTTTCAGAACTACGCCTTGTATCCTCATCTATCTGTCGAGGAAAACATCGTGTTTGGTTTACATGTGAAAAAGATTCCAAAGGATGAACGAAAAAAGCGCTGTACAGAAGTAGCAGAAATGCTCGGTTTATCCGAATTACTTAAGCGAAAGCCTCGAGAACTTTCAGGAGGTCAAAGACAAAGGGTCGCACTAGCAAGGGCGATTGTTAACCGGGCACCGATTTGTTTGATGGATGAACCTCTGTCTAACCTTGACGCGAAATTACGTGCCCATATGAGGTCAGAGATTAGACAGATTCAGCGAAAACTTGGTATTACGATGATTTACGTTACACATGATCAGGTTGAGGCCATGACAATGGGTGACAGAATAATGATTTTACACAACGGAAAAATCCAACAAATTGGTGAGCCTATAGAAATCTATAACAAGCCAGCAAATCCTTTTGTGGCAACCTTTATTGGATCTCCCCCTATGAATACAGCAAGGGGAATGATACATAAGGAAAAGAGAGAAATTTCGATTGGGGAAAATGTGAACATAAAAATTCCGGAAAAGGATATACATCTATTGGATTCTAATTCTATTATTGTCGGAATTCGACCAGAGCATTTAAAACCTTCCGTTAAGAATCCAACAAATACAAATCATTTTTCTGTAGAGGTCATACATGTAGAAGTTTTAGGTAATGAAACGATTCTTGCTTTTAACATGGGAGACCAGGAATGGCTTGCTAAATGGAATGGGCAATGGAGGATTAGAGTCAATCAGACTATACCGATTTCCATAGACTATGATTCTATCTGTTTGTTTGATGGTACAACCCAGGAATTGCTCAAGTCCCCTTCAAACATCGAGAATCATGTAATTGATACTGAGGTGATTCTGTAATGAGGCATGCTTTAGAGACCAAGAATGGCATGGCACCTCCAAAAATCGGATTTTGGAAGCGATCACTTAATGCACGAACTGCTCTTTTGTACTTATTACCATCCATTGTTTTATTCAGTATATTTGTTTTCTATCCGATGTTTCGAACGATCTATTTAAGTTTTTTTCTTACCAATCAACAGGGTGAGGCCGCTCTTTTTGTTGGACTAGAAAACTACGCATATTTATTTGAGTCAGATAGCTTTAAACAAAGCACAAAAGCTACCATCCTTTTTGTCCTTTATACAGTGCCAGTAGGAATTATCCTTGCTTTGTTTCTAGCCTTGTTAGCCAATGAAAAACTTAAAGGGATTGGTTTTTTCAGAACGATATTTTCTTCTACTATGGGGATTTCTGTTGCCGCATCGTCCGTTGTTTGGTTGTTTCTGTTTCATCCTAGTATTGGGATGTTTAACCGATTCTTAGGGATATTCGGCTTAAAAGACATTCAATGGTTATTAGATCCCGAATGGGCTTTAATCTCCGTCTCGATTTCAACGATTTGGCTAAATCTCGGATTCTCTTTCCTTATTATTCTCGGGGGATTACAAAATATTGATGAACATTTGTATGAAAGCTCAAAAATTGATGGTGCGGGTTATTTTTATCGGTTGCGCAGAATTACGATTCCTATGCTCTCGCCTACCTTGTTTTTTATTATCACCATCTCGATGATTAATGCCTTCCAAACGTTTGGACAAATTGATATTTTAACGAAAGGCGGACCTTCTGAATCTACTAATCTTATTGTTTATTCGATTTATAAGGAGGCCTTTATCAACTATCAATTTGGAACAGCTAGTGCACAAGCAGTCTTTCTGTTTATTACGATTTTAATTGTCACCATTCTTCAGTTTAAGTTTGGCGAAAAGAGGGTGCACTACCAATGAACAAACCTTCAAAAATATTGTTTTATGTCCTTTTAGTATTCGCTGCCTTCTTCGTGTTCTTTCCCATTCTATATGCGCTCATGATAAGTTTCATGGGCAGTAAGGAAATTTTACAAGGAAGCTTTTTCCCTGAGTCGATAAACTTTGATAATTATGTGAAGGCATTTGAACGATTACCCCTGATGAAATATTTATTAAATAGTTTTATCGTGTCAACAACGGTCATGTTAGGCCAATTAATTGTATCAAGTATGGCAGCCTATGCCTTTGTTTTCATTCCATTCAAAGGTAGGAACTTTATTTTTTTCCTTTTCATTTCAACGATGATGATTCCATGGGAAGCGACCATGATCCCAAACTTTTTAACGATCCAAAAATTGGATTGGATTAATACCTATCAGGGCCTAAATGTACCGTTCTTCGCACTTGCATTTGGAACGTTCTTACTCCGTCAGCATTTCAAGACGATTCCAAAGGAATTACATGAGGCCTCACAGGTTGCCGGCTTAAGTAGATTCCAATTTTTTATTAGAGTGATTATACCCGTTTCTCGAACTAGTTTGGTTACATTGGGCGCGTATGGTTTTCTAACTACATGGAATATGTATTTATGGCCACTTTTGGTTACAAACAACGATTCTGTTCGGACCGTACAAATAGGCTTAAAGCAGTTACAGACTCAAGAAATGGCAACAGATTGGGGGGTGGTTATGGCAGGGGTAATGGTTGTAATTATCCCAACATTGATTTTATTATTCCTGGGACAAAAGCAACTGCAGAAAGGTTTATCACAAGGGGCATTAAAATAAGAAGGGGTGTTAAAGCTAGTGAAGAAATTTAAAAAGCATTTTGCTTTATTGTTCATCGTCGGCTTGCTTTTTACGACTGCTTGCTCGAATAGTGCTAATAAAGACAATGAACCTAAAGATGAAGGAACAGAATCAACAGGACCAACTGAAATTGTCTTTTGGCATGCTATGTCCGGTGCTGGTCAGGAAGCACTTGATGAGATTGTAAATGACTTCAATACATCTCAAGACAAAGTAAAAGTTAATGCAGAATTCCAAGGTACGTACGAAGAATCATTAACAAAATTCCGCGCGGTTGGAGGCACGAATGATGCACCAGCTATCATACAAACATTTGAGGTTGGAACAAAGTATATGATTGACAGTGGTTTCATTGAACCCATGCAATCATTCATTGATAAAGACAACTACGATCTTTCACAGCTTGAAAAGAATATTTTAAACTACTATACAGTTGATGGAAAATTGTATTCAATGCCATTTAACTCGTCTACACCGATTTTGCTGTATAACAAAGACGCTTTTAAAGAAGCTGGACTGGACCCGGAAAAGCCACCACAAACCTTCAGTGAAGTGAAAGCTGCCGCAGAAAAATTAACGAAAAAGAATGGTGATAATACCGAGCAATACGGTTTTTCAATGTTAACCTATGGCTGGTTTTTTGAGGAACTAGTAGCTACGCAAGGTGGTTTGTATGTAAATAATGATAATGGCCGTTCAGATGATGCAACTAAAGCGGTTTTTAACGGTGAAGAAGGATTACGTGTATTCAAGTTTTTAGATGACATGAATAAGGCGGGTACATTTGGAAATTTCGGAACAAACTGGGATGATATTCGTGCTGCTTTCCAAACCGGAAAAGTCGCTATGTACATGGACTCCTCTGCCGGAACGACAAATGCAGTCCAAACGGCACCATTTGAAGTAGGTGCTGCTTTCATCCCACATGCGGATGAAGTTGACAGCAATGGTGTAATCATTGGTGGAGCTTCATTATGGATGTCAAAAGGAATTGATGAAGCGAAGCAAGACGCAGCATGGGAGTTCATGAAGTATTTAGCAACACCAGAAGCACAAGCGAAATGGCATGTAAAAACAGGATATTTTGCGATTAATCCCGCTGCCTATGATGAACAAATCGTAAAAGACCAATGGGAAGAGCTGCCACAGTTAAAAGTCACTGTTGAACAGCTTCAAGCAACGAAGCCATCTGTTGCAACACAAGGTGCGTTAATTTCTGTCTTTCCGGAATCAAGACAACAAATTGTAACGGCATTAGAAAACCTATATCAAGGTCAAGATCCACAAGAAGTACTGGATAAAGCAGCAGCAGAAACCGACCGCGCAATTGAAGTAGCAAATAAAACGAAAACGAAATAAGAACAGGGCCTGACCCCAAGTGGCAGTATTTCTTTTTGCACACTGGGGTCAGGCCCTCATTACGTTACCCAAAAAAGGACTAGTGACACCGTCCCCGTAATTTATCTGCTTTTTACTAATAAATCTACCGCTTCTTTCACAAGGCCTTTTGTATCTTCACCTTTTTCCATACTATCACGGACACATTGTTCTAAATTCATGCTAACAATTAAGCCAATTGTCCGATCAATAGCTGTACGTGAAGCCGAGAGTTGAGTTATCACATCTCTACAATCTTTCTTTTGTTCAATCATATTTAAAACACCTTTGATTTGACCCTCAATACGTTTTAAGCGATTTACTACAGATTTATCATAATCCATTTATGATTCCTCCCTTTTCCATACAAGGACAACCTAATATCTCAAAACTTCTAATATGATACCCTTTTCTTAATAAATACCTCAAACCTAGATTCAGTTCAACTCGGTTTGCCGCAACGACATGTAACGGTTTATCGGGTATCTCACTGCTGAATCGCTTGAAATAAGCATAAGGTATCTGCACGGCAACATTTGGTAAAATACCTTTATCGTTGTAATCTCTTATATCTAATATAACAATATCCTTATTTTCATCAATATTTTTCTTACAAGATATGCCCCTAACAGGGAAGTATCTTCTATATATTTCAATTGATAGTATAGCAATAACTACACCTAATAAATAGATAACCATTTGTTCACCTACTAAAAAAGAGTACAAAACTACATTATACCCATATAGGTATAATGTCAAGATGTCCATTTTTCTGGAAAAAAGCGAGCACCTCAACATCGCCCCATTCTACATCATTTAAAATTATATTCTGTTACGATTTTATCCCTGCCCATCACAAGATCATTAAAGTATTCAAATAGATTAACCCCTAAATAGGAGCCCGAAATATTATATACATTGTTATAGCCTAAATGTTGCAAAGCCATTACCATATTATAGCTCCTTTGACCTGAACGACAGTGGATATAGACAGGTTGGTCTTTTGGAATTTCATCCAGTCTTTGTCTAAACTCACTTAATGGAATGTTGACCGCATTTTTTAAATGACCTGCGCGATATTCGCCTTTTTCTCGTGCATCCACAATGAAAGCATTACTTTCTACTAATTCACGGACTTGTGAAACTTTTATTTCTTTATATCTGCCTTCAAGTAAGTTTAGCCCCACTAGAGCCGCATGATTGACAACATCTTTTGCCGTCCCTAGCATTGGAGAATAGCTTAGTTCAAGATCTTTTAAGTCTTCCAATGTTCCGTTCATCGTAATCATGGTTGCGATGACGTCAATTCGCTTATCAACATTTCCTTTTCCAATTGCCTGGGCACCTAGTATTCTTCCTGTTGGGTATTCATAAATCAGCTTAAAATGCATGGGATTACTATTTGGCATTAGCCCCACCTTATCTCCCGGCATTAGATAAACGTAATCGTGCTGTATTCCAGCTTGCCCGGCAGTTCTTGCATTTAGCCCAGTGGAGGCTGCATTGAGATCAAAAAGATGAATCGATGACGAACCGATTACTCCGTTATTTCGGTTAGGAATTCCATACATATGGTCAGCTGCTGCTCGTGCCTGTTTTTGAGCCGGACCTGCTAAGGCGAGTCTTGTAGGCTTGTGTAACAATCGATGATATACTTCTATAGCATCTCCTACCACATAAATATCTTTGTCACTTGTCAAGTAATGATGATTGACTTTAATTGCGCCAGTTTCACCAATTTCAAGATCCGCTTCTTTTGCTAGACTCGTTTCAGGTCTTACACCAATTGCCAATACAACTGCCTGCGCATCCACTTTCTTACCCGAATTTGTTTGGACATATCCATCAGCAATTTTAGCTAATCCATCATCTAGAACAAGTTCAACTCCATGATCGACCATTTCTTTATGAAGGATTTGCGCCATATCATAATCAAAGGGTGCCATGACTTGATTGGCAAACTCCACTAATGTTACATGATAGCCCGCTAACTTAAGGTTTTCAGCAACCTCAACTCCAATAAAGCCTCCGCCAATAACAGCAATATCCTTAATGTCATTTTGCCTGATATATGAATTGATATTCTCAATATCGACTACATTCCGTACTGTAAAAACATTGGAATTGTTAATCCCCTCTATGTTTGGACGGATTGGTAAAGCACCTGGGGATAGAACTAATTTATCATATTCTTCTTCGTAGGTTGTTCCAGTTACCAAATCTCTTACAGTGATTATTTTCTTATCACGGTTAATTTGAATAACCTCTTGATGGACCCTAGCCTCAATATTGTATCGATTTTTAAAAATATCGGGAGACATTAAAACAAGCTTCTCGCTATCTTCTACAATACCACTAAGATGATAGGGCAAAGAACAGTTTGAAAAAGACACATGCGGACCTTTCTCAAACATGATAACCTCCGCACGCTCATCTAATCGTCTGACCCTCGCGGCAACAGAAGCTCCACCAGCTACCCCGCCAACAACAAGAACTTTCTTTGACATAGATATCCCTCCGATTTAAATTACTAGCTATTTCTTTCCAAATAACCCAGCGTTTATTTAGTCGTCCCGGTACCATTCTTAAAAAAATACCGCAGTTTATGTTTTTCACCACCGCGTTTATATACCCATGCGGGTATATTTTTCTGTAAAAAAATAATGTGAAAACAACTATATGCTCACAATATACCCCTGTGGGTAAAATGTCAAGGTAGTGTTCATAAATTCACCTCAAAAAAGGGCCTACCACAAGACGCAGTATCATTCAGCACACTTGTACTCGGCCCTTAACATTGGGTATTACTTTTTATTAAGCTATCACTGCTGATAGATTTTTTGCAACAGCCTTAACTTTTTCTAAACCTTCAGCGATAATCTTTTCCGCTTGATCTGGTGCAGCAGCATGACCTTCAATAATGACTTCATCTATAATTTGCATACCGAAGACGCCACCTACAACGTTTTTAATATAAGTAGCAGCCATTTCCATTGGTGCTGTTTCAGGTGTTGAGTAAATGCCACCACGAGCACTTAGAATAACGGCTTTTTTATCAGTCAATAATTGTACTGCTTGGCCATTTTCATCATATTTGAATGAGTACCCTGCTTGGTACACATAGTCGATAAATGTTTGTAATTTAGCTGGGATTGTTAAATTCCATAATGGGAATGCAAATACCACTACGTCTGCAGCTGTTACTGCATCCATTGCTTTTTTCTTTGCAGCTAAGATGCGTTGCTCTACATCTGTCATTTCTTCGCCTGACTCTACTTTACCAAAAGCGTTGAATAAATCTTGACCAAGGTAAGGCATGTCCTCTGCAAATACATCGTAAGTAGTTACATTAACACCATCTATATTATTTATGAAAGTTTCATACATTTTGCTTGATACAGCTTCTGAAGCTGGACGATTATTTGCTTTTACTACTAATATATTCATTATATTGAATTCTCCTCCATATATCTTAAGTTTAATTATCTTGAAAACATTATATTAAGATAATGCGCAGGTTAATGCAATACAACTTTACTCCCAATTTTCCAGGTCTCTTGTTTGAAAGCTGCATTTTACCAGCAGAGCGGAAACGCTTAACCCTCTGGAGTAGACACTTTGATTGAGCCTTACATCCTCTACTGTTACTGCAAAACATTACCAATAAAAAATGGGGAGGTAATCCCTCATCTAGCCAGCTCCTTCGTTGACTTACTTCAAAAGAAGTCTTACAGGATATCGAACCAAATTTTAACTGCAGTAGCAGCAATTAAGATTGCAAGGATAACCTGTAACACCTTTGTATTCATCTTTTTCCCAGCGATTGCACCTATTGGTGATGCAATTAAACTTGCTACTATCATAATGATTGCTGGGACATATTCTATTTGTCCAGTTGTCAGTTTACCCACGGTGGAACCAATAGACGATATAAATGTAATCGCAAGTGAGGAGGCAATCGTCATTCTTGTAGGAATCTTAAGCACAACGAGCATAATAGGAACAAGTAAGAAGGCACCTGCCGCACCTACAATTCCAGCACCAATACCTACAATGAGAGCAAGTACTGCAGCTAAATATTTATTAAAAACAACTTGATTGAGCGGAATGTCATCTACATTCTTTTTAGGTACAAACATCATAATTGCGGCAATTAAGGCTAAAACACCATATACAATATTAATACCGGATTCAGACATAAACTTTGAACCAAATCCACCCACAAAACTACCGATTAAAATACTAATACCTATATAAAAAATAAGTGTCTTGTTTAGATATCCACCTTTTCGATAAGCCCAAACTCCACCTATTGTTGCAAAGAATACTTGTACCGCACTAATACCTGAAACCTCATGTGCAGTAAAAGCAGCTATGCCGAAAAGAGGCGGAATATATAAAAGCATAGGATATTTGATAATAGAACCACCTATTCCTAACATCCCCGAAAGAAAAGAACCGATAAAACCTATTAAAAAGATCGTAATAATAAATACAAAATCCATCGTTTTTCTCCCTTTTTTAGAAGAGGGAACCTATAGTGGTCCCCTCACTCATTTTCTTAACGTACCGCACAGCGGTTTGGTCCAATTTCCATTTCACGCTGTCTTTCTTCATCAGGAGAGATTTTTCCCATATTTGTTTCGCGGATTTCTTGATATGCATTTGGTTGCGGAGGTAAATTTTCTGTTACCATCTTTCTAAATTCCGCATCATCTGTAATATTTAGACCATGGTTTTTCACAAATAGAGTTCCTAACCTTTCAGATACACTTCCATCCTGATTCAACTCGTCAATTATCATGAAGTGTGCTGGTAAAACGATTAGTTCATCAGATAATTCCCGATAACGGTTATAAAGAGTTTCTCTTAAGTCTCCTACCCAATCTTGTGCCAAACCTGCAAGATCTGGTCTACCGATTGAATCGATGAATAAAATATCACCAGAAAGCAAGAATTTCTCGTCAACAACGAAAGATGTAGAACCAATGGTGTGACCTGGAGAATACAAGGCGTGGATATTAATCGTTGTATGACCAATTGTCACATCTTGTCCACCCTCTAAAGCTGCATATTCAAACGTTACTTCCGTTGCATCTTTTGGTGGTAACCAGTATGTTGCATCTGTACTTTGTGCAATTTTTCTTCCTCCAGAAATATGGTCTGCGTGTAAATGAGTATCAAATACATGTGTGATTTTTGCACCTAAACTGTCTGCAAAATCAAGAAAGATATCAGTCATACGTGTTGCATCAATAATGGCTGCTTCACCGTTTGATACAACCATATATGAAAGACAACCTTTTCCGATCCGAACAAATTGATAGATTTCTCCACCATCTTTTAAGTCGCCGACTTTAACGGGCTCTAAATGCTCACTCCAAGCCTTCATACCACCCTTTAGGTATGAAACTGTAAGACCTGCTTCAGAAAGCATATCTGCCACCATCACAGATGAACCTTCTTTGGCACAAACAACCAAGATTTCCTTATCTGTAGGTAGCTTTTCAAGTATTTCATCCACACCATCTAGTAATTCAAAATAAGGAATATTGAAATACTCAAAGTTTTTTCCTTCAATTTTCCAATCATTAAAATCATTTTCGTTACGTACATCTAGAACAAATAATGGCTCGTGATCAAAAACTTTTTTTGTTACTTCTTTTGCTTTCATTACGTTAACAGTCATTTCTCCAAATACCCCCTATGGTATATTTTTATTTAAAAAAATTTAATTTGTAATACTTGTAGTGTTTCCAATCCATTTGCTCATTCCAGGTAGCACATTCTTAACCTGTTCGAACCCTTTTTTTACTAACATTTGTGATGCTAAGTCACTACGACTGCCCGTACGGCAAATAACATAGATTTCTTGCTCTTTGTTTAATTCTTCTGCTCTTTCTTCCAGTTCCCCTAGAGGTATCGAAATGGCCTCAGGTATATGATTAAATGCAAATTCAGCTGTCTCCCGAACATCAAGAACAACAACTTCTTTATCGGAAGAAAGGATTGATTCTAACTCTTCATTTGTTATTACATGTGGATGTGTCTTTTCCGAAACTTCTTCTTCATTTGCTTTGCGAATATAATGCTTAAGCACATCGCCTTCCTCAAGTGTACCAAGGTATTGATGTCCAGTACTCTCAGCCCATGCTTTTAAATCTGCTTTTGAACCTTTATCGGTTGCTAGGACCTCAAGGACCTGACCACCCTCTAGATGATTCATCGCTTTTTTCGTTTTCACGATTGGCATTGGGCATGCTAAACCCTTTGCATCTAATACTGAATTTGTTTTTAATGGTTCCATTCTGTTTCCTCCCAATTTTCAGATGACATTTATTCGTTGACCATTTATTCGTTGATGAATACATAAATGTCATCCAACTCTATCTGCGTAATTCCCAATAAAATTACTCCACAGATCCTTCCCAAGCGAGCATTCCGCCTTCCATGTTAATAACCTTAAATCCTTGATTTTCAAGGAATTGAGAAGCTCTTCCACTTCTGCCACCTGACCGACAGACCATTACATATTCTTTTGTCTTATCTAGTTCATGCATTCGAAATTCAACGAGACCTAAGGGGATATTTACAGCTCCAGGAATTTTACCTGTTGCTACTTCATCTACCTCACGAACATCAATAATATTTAATGTTTTTCCTTCTGTTAAAAATTGTTCAACTTCTTTTGCTGTCATTTGTTTCATGGTTATCCTCCTAAACTGTTGATTAACTCCAGGCACTTACTCCGCCTTTTACATTTGTGATTTGCTTAAAACCCATTTTCTTTAACTGTTTACTAGCTTTTTGACTTCTCATACCACTTTGACAAATTACAACTACCTCTTTTTCTTTTGAAAGCTCATTAGCTTTTTGAGAAAGCTGATGAAGTGGCATGTTTTTAAATCCATTAATATGGAAGCCCTTGTACTCGCCAGGTGTACGAACATCAATAAATTGCTTCTCTTTATTCTTTAATTCATTTTTTAACTCTGTTGTTGTGATATTTCGAACACCTTTTGTAGGAATCAGACGTTGTACGATAAAAATTGCAATTAGTGCAATAAGGATATAATTCATATAATCCACTTTTCTTGCCCCCTATAGTATCCAATTATTTACCCTTTTTTAATAAAAAATGTTAGTACTCCATCTTCTTCTTTCATATCAAGTATTTCATGTCCAGTAGATGCAGCCCATGCTGTTAGGTCGTTTTTCGCCCCTTTATCAGTTGTAAGAACCTCTAATACTTGCCCTGGCGCTAGATCATCCATGGCTTCCTTTGTTCTTACAATTGGCATTGGACAAGCTAAGCCTTTTGCATCTAACACTTTATCAATATTCATAGCTCTAACCCCCAGATTCTGTTTTTTATTAGGCTGTTTTCGTAAACTTTGTTGTTTTTGCCACATTTGATTTCCGCTACAGGTGGACGCTTTCCGCGGGCGTGGCTTGAGCCTCCTCGTCGCTAATCGCTCCTGCGGGGTCTCAAGTCTCACGCTTTTCCCGCTGGACTTTGAATAACTACCTTGAAAAAACCCACGCACGAAGAAAATGTGAATGCATTTTCGAGGAGTCGCCACCTTCCGCTTCAATCAATAGTTCCGTTTTTATCCAATAGCAACAAACTTTTAGAAAAGAGCCTTTTATTATATTTTAGAATTATTTACAGTGAGGAGAACTTCCCTCACTGCATGTAGTCATTTATCTAGAAAGTAAGTGTTGGGGATGCGTCTTTTGCATATTCTAAGAATGTAACTGCTCCTCCAACCTCAATTCCATCAACAAAATCATCTTTAGTAAGACCCATTACATCCATTGTCACTTGACAAGCAATAAACTTCACACCTAATTCTTGTGCCATTTCTACTAATTCCGGAATACCAGGTACATTTGCTTTAGCAAATCCTTCCGCAAAGTGTTCCTTTCCAGCTGGCATTTCTAATGCATGCATTCCTTGTTTATGAATAAGATTTAAACCTTCAAAAGTAAAGAAGATCGCCACTTCTTTTTCTGAAGCTGCTGCGGCTGTTGCGATATTAAATACCTTATACGCATCAAACATTCCGCCATTTGCTGCAATAATTGCTACTTTATTTGACATAATCCATTCCTCCATTAAGCTTTTTTATTTTTTGTTACAACTAGCTGATCCAGTAGAACGCTTTTCACACATACCCCAGTGGGTATATTTTAACTTAAAAAAATAAGCTCTTTAGTTGCAATGTGAAAATCACTACACGAGTAATAATATACCCCTACGGGTAATTTGTCAATGCATTTATTCACTTTGTTTTTTTGTTACTTTTTGGTAGTGTTACTTATTCATTCAATATAGCTATCCCTTTAATAATAAAGATATATAGGTTGGAACGAGTGTAATTCAGTAAGTTCTGTATTTTATTACTTTTTATTTATCTATTGTTTATCAGAAAAACCTCTGTTAAAATTCAAAAATCAACTTCATACGCCCTTATATATCTATGGAAATATGGTCCATAAGTATCTACCTGGCAGCCGTAAAATGCCGGACTATAAGGAAAGTTAGAGCGATACACGTAACACGTGTATCTTAGGTGCATTCTCTTCTTTCTTTATAGATTGAGAGGATGCACTTTTTTTATACACAAATGAAGTTATACCTCTAACAACAATAAGGGTCGTCTATGGAGCTATTATAAGGAGGTTATTCATGGATATTTTATATGGTTTATTATCCCTTGTAGGGTTACTAATTATAGCTTGGCTTCTTAGTAAAAATAAGAAAGCCATCAAATGGCGTACGATTATAGTAGGTGTATTGTTAGAAGGGATTTTTGTTTACTTTATGCTTAATGTTCCCCTTGGCCGTTGGGTTCTTACAAATGCTGCCCAAGGCGTTCAACATGTCCTAAACTATAGTCAAGAAGGTATTGAATTCTTATTTGGTGGTTTTTTTGCAGAAGGAACGAATGTAGGATTTGTTTTCGCTATCCAAGTATTATCTGTTATTATTTTTATCTCTGCATTGGTTTCTGCTCTGTACTATTTACGGATCATCCCTGTGGTTGTACGCGGACTCGGCTGGATTGTTGGTAAAGTATTTGGTACCACACGTGTTGAATCTTTTAATACAGTTGCCAATACAATGTTAGGTGTTGTAGAATCCCCGTTATTAATCAAGCCTTATCTCTCAAAACTTACACGTTCAGAGTTATTCACCGTTATGGTTGGGGGCACAGCTTCAGCAAGTGGTGCCATTCTCTTATCATACGCTCAAATGGGTATTGACATTAGGTATTTACTCATCTCCGTTTTTTCTGTACCATTTGTCGCAATTGTTATGTCCAAAATCATGGAGCCTGAAACAGAAATATCTGAAACCAATGAAGATGTCAAAATGGAACAGGCTGGACACACAAATATTTTCGAAGCTATATCCGAAGGAGCTGTGAGTGGTGTAAAGCTTGCTGCTAGCATTGGTGGTCTGCTTATTGCGTTCATCAGTTTATTAGCTCTCGCAGATGGCATTTTAGGCATCATCGGAACGGATTTAGCAACGATATTTGGTTATGTATTCTATCCTTTTGCTTTACTTGTTGGAATTCCAGTTGAAGATGCTTTCCGTGCCGCTTCCATTATCGGCACAAAGATTACAGCCAATGAACTAATTGCCTATCAGGATCTCCTTAAATTACAAGGAGAACTAAAACCACAAACAGTTGCAATATTAACTGTTGCATTGTGTAACTTCGCGAACCTATCATCAATTGGACAATTAATTGTAGGTCTTGGTTCATTAGCACCATCAAAGAAGAAACAAATTGCATCAATGAGTTTTAAAGCCATTATTGCCGGCACTTTAGCAAGCTTTATTACAGCTATTTTCGTAAATATGTTTATATAAAAAGTAGAAATAAATGTGGTATTGATTCTGACCAACCTAAGAAGGGCCTTCCCCCAGTAGTATAAGATGTCGGGGCTAGGTCCTTTAATAGAGGCGCTATTCATCATTCCATTACTTTTGTTGTGCCACTTCTATGGCCGACTTAACGGTTTGGGCAAGTGATTCAGGGTCTCCCTTACTTTGAAAATGAAGATAAAGAACCTGGGGGCGCTCAAACCAATGGTTATGTACGGCTGAAATTTGTATATCCCCTTTACGCAATGCATCAATTACAGGGTTTACTTCTTGAGGAAGTAGCGCAAACTCTCCTAAAACAATTGTTGCATCTCCAGTCCTTTCAAAATTAGCGGTAAGTGAAAGGCCCATCATTTCAGGAGAGAGCTTTGCTCCCTCTATCGAAACGTTAAGATTTTTACGACTTATTTCCACTTTACAAACTTTGTCCATCTGCTTTACATGGTCACCAAAAAGATTCTTAAACAAAAGACATTGATTGTCTGTTACTCCATATGATTTATTAGCCGGACTTATTAAGAACAAGCCTAACATGAGAATTGAAAATATTTTTTTCAAATTTAATCTTCCTCCTTTGTTATTTTATTCTGTACAAAACAAGGACATTCAACTCGAACAAAAAGCGGCAGAAGAACAAACACTACTTTTGTCTTCTGCCGCTTTATTCTTTAGGAACTTTTCAGTTTGCCCCCATCCTTTGTGAGGTAATTCAATTATATTTACTTAGATCCCTCAGGTCATCGTATCGTTTCATGTGTACTATTCTGTAATTAAACCATACGCAGAAATCTTTTTAATTCTATGCGATACAAACATTGAAACAATGTAAGCTAATACAAGAATACCTACACAAATCATAAGAATAGTAGGTAGATGAATGATAAAATCTAGCCTTTTAACTCCTGCATTTGATAATAATACGGAAAGCATAGGATTGGTGAAGTAATAGCCAAGGATACCACCGATTGCCACACCCGTTATAACGACAGGCAGAAAACTAATAGATATTTGATTCATGAGTTGTATCGTTGAATAGCCTAGTGCTTTCATGACACCGAACTCTTTCTTACGCTTAATAATCATCGTTTTGATAACCAGATACAAAATCAGCACAACGATTAGAACAGTAATTGTCAAAACCATTACCATAACAGCTAACACTGCAGCTGTATACATACCTGTTTGGTTCTCTATGTTTTCGTCAATATCCAATGTTTCGATTACAGAGTCCCCGTATTGTATCTGGACGTTGTTGAGAAAGTCTTTGTTCGATATACCATCTAGATACACATAAAGTGTCGTACCTTTATAGTCTGCTTGTAATTGTTGAATACCTTCCATTGTTAAAGCTGCAACCTGTCCTAAATTACCAATTGATTGACTGAGACCCGTTACTAAGTACCTTTTTGCTTCAGGTCCATATTCTACTTCAACCGTATCCCCGATTCCTTTATTAATTTGTTCGGATACTACCCAAGAAATGGATATTTCATTTTCAAACTTTGGTTGCCGACCTTCATAGACGATATCATTTTCTAACTCACTATAATGATCAGTAACATTTGTATATACGGTTTGACCATCAATTTGGGTAGTAAGTAAGTCAAATACATTTACTTTCCTTACATGGTCCATTTGTTCAATATTTCTCAACAATTCACGTGTATCTGTATCAGGCTTAACAGCAACTAGTACATTCGCAGGTTCTGAACCGAATAAGTTAACAAAAGCGGTTTTATCTGAAGCGACGTTGTAATAAAGGACCATTGAAAAAATGGAAGCAAACGTTAAGGCAATTATAATTACTAGAATCATTATATTTTGTTTAGCATTTGCAAGCATCGATTTAATCGCAAGTATGAAGTGAAGACCGCCTTTCGTGTTTGCCAAGGGGAAGTAATTTTTTCTAAAACTGTGCGTTTGAATCCCTCCACGAAGTGCAGCAACAGGTAAAATTTTTCGAACACGAAAGGCAGACAGTATCGTAACAATTACGACAGATAAAATAACAAGGAAAATACTAAGTAAATTCATGATAAGATCAAAGCTTTGAACCCATACTAAGCCAGATAAGGATGAAATAATTCCTCCGATAAATGGCATTAGACCATATGACAATGCAACTCCTCCTACACTTGCACTAAGAGCAATTAAGATAAACTGTAGGATGATGGATGAAAGAATTTGCCCGCTTGTATAGCCGATTGCTTTAAGGGTTCCGATATTTGCCATTCCATCTTCAATACTATTTGAAACACGAAATCGAATGACAATAAGTGATACAAGCACAATAATGGCTGCAAATATGACCAGTATTGTCGCCACAATATTTATAGTCAACGTGCTTACGCTTTTCACCAATTCAATATCTAATCCCCAAATATATGAAGTCGTTTCTCCTACCATTGATTGCGGAAATTTCTTCGTGAAATCATTTAGTACCTTAGAAGATTGAGTTTTGTCCTCCATCACTGCAGACAGGATTATCCCTTTTGATTGATCGTTGAGATTGTCTGCTAAGGATTGATAGGATGGTTCTGGTAGCATAAATTTCATAACTCCGATGTTAGTTGTCCCCATGAGCGTGGTTTCTAAGAATCCAGCAATTCGATATTCATACTCTTTTTCTTGATATGTAATGGTAAAGTCATCACCTAATTCAAACCCTCCATTTGTTTTAAAACTGTAAGGCACATAAATGTCATTTGAACTCGTTGTAATAAGTTGTTCACTCAACTTTAGCGGTCCAATACTGCGATTGCTATCTGCATTAAAAATCGCGACACTACTCGTTAATTCACTGCTGCCATAATTAAATTTAGCAATGTTCATAAAAACAATCTCTTCTGTCTCTGTCTCTGTTACACCAGAATAGTTTATTAGAAACTCTTCATAAGTTGAATGATAACTAGCTTGATCCATCATAATCGTTACATGAGGATCTTTTAATTCTTCAACCTTATTATCAAAAAATGGATTGATTTGAGTAATAACCATTAGACCAATATTTAGTAGAAGTGCAGCAACCAAAATAAAGATAAATAAAGAAATGGTAGCAGTTTTACTTTTTCTGAGATTTGCCATAGCTAGATTCATTATCTTCACCTTACCACCCCATTTCAGCAAGGAACGTCTTCAGTTTTTCATGGCGTTCAACATTCTCATGGTCGCTATATGCACCTAGCTGCAAGTCCCCGCAAATGACACCATCCTTCAAATAAAGAATTCGATTTCCGCGCAATGCCGTTTTTAAATCATGGGTTACCAAGACAATACTTTGTCCATTACGATTCACATCTGTGAATACATCTAAAACACGGTCACTAGATGTAGAGTTTAATGCACCAGTTGGTTCATCTGCAAATACTATTTTCGGGTTGTTAATGATTGCTCTAGTAATTCCAACTCGCTGGGCCTCACCACCAGAAAGCTGGGCTGGAAATTTAGACCATGTGTTTTCATTGATCCCTACTTGTAGTAATAATTGCTTCGCTGTTTTAACAATTTTGCGCTTATTTTTATTTACTAAAAGCCCACTTGCCAGTATATTATCAAGTACACTCATATTGTCTAGTAAATAAATTTGTTGGAATACAAAGCCACAATTCTTTCTTCTAAAAATCGCAAGTTGGTCATTGTTTAATGAAGCTATATTTTTTCCAGCAAAATCGATTTCACCTAATGTTGGTTTATCCATACCACTAATTGCATAAAGCAGAGTGGATTTCCCAGATCCTGAACTACCCATGATGATTGTAAAATCCCCTTCTACTAAACGGATATCTAGATTCTTTAAAACATGTTGCTGAATACCACCGCTAGAAAAAGATTTACA
Source organism: Bacillus sp. JJ1533 (assembly GCF_036965045.1). Classification (NCBI taxonomy): domain Bacteria; kingdom Bacillati; phylum Bacillota; class Bacilli; order Caryophanales; family Bacillaceae; genus Bacillus; species Bacillus sp. JJ1533. The sequence goes on from NZ_JBALOV010000001.1 coordinate 102,518, forward strand.
AAGCTTCTCCGTTCGGATAATTATTTTCGTCATGATTGATTGACATCCCCCTTTATCACATTCATATATCAAGCAAAATAAAAAGACCGTAATGAAGATTACAGTCTTATCATACAAAATCAATTCTTATTAAATCTTTGCGCAATTCTTAACTAATTCTTAATTATTATGCAAGCTTGATTTTTAAAACGACGGTAAAACCATCTTCTCGGTTGAGACAGTCAATTTGTCCACCCATATTTTCCATAAAGTATTTCGATATATACAAACCAAGGCCCGAACCATTCTTTCCTTCAACATTTTGGCCACGGAAGTATTTGTTGAACAGTAGAGGTATTTCCTCTTCACTCATTCCAGGTCCAAAATCTTGAATTAGGAGTTCAAGGTAACCCTGATGGAGTTGTGATTTTATCATAACCTTTGTCCCTGCATATTTATATGAATTACTTATAATATTATCGATCACTTGCTGCATACGTAGGGTGTCTATTAAAAGAATACATGGTGGAATTGGGCCGCAGACAATTCGGTGATCATAATTGACATTTTCAATCATATCAGCCAGTACTTCGCTCGATTCTTCGGTTACGGTTAGTTTTAACTGTTGCAGTTCTTCTAACGTGGCATGAAACATATCAGTAATAAGCAGGTTAATTTGATCTGCCTTTGAATAGATTGTATTCACTTGCTTAATGACCTTATCATCTTTTGCCTGCATCAGCATTAATTCGCTCACTGCTTTGATAGAAGCGACGGGCGTCTTAATATCGTGGCTTAATGTAGCAACAAGCTCCTTCTTACTGAGGTTGGATTCATACTCTCTTTGACGTGAAGTTTCAAGTTCATCACGTAATAAATCAAAGCTTTCCGTGAACGCACCAAAGTAATTATTCTTTTCCATATTCAGTGGAATATCTAGATTTCCCCTAGCCACATTCGTTGCAAAATATTGTAGTTGCCGAAATGGCTTCAATAACGTTTTGTAAATATAAATCAGATAAAATAGGATAACAATCATGATTAGGCCAAATATCACACATACGGTTGTGACCAGTTCATTTTTCATCTGTTGCACGATTTCTTGTTCGTTATTTTGAAGAATTATTTTCCCGACAATCTCGTTCTCTTGCTTAAGATCGATAATCGTGTCTCTATTTTTTATGGCATTATATAAGTCAATAAAATGATGATCGGGTGTTTGATAAATCGCGTTCCCTAAGTGGTCGATAATAGAAAACGGTTGTGTTATATCGGTGTTTTGAAAGGTTTCTTTAGAGATTTGTCCCCAATTTTGTTCGGTCGTTTTAACGAGATCATTGGTGGCAACAAGATCCACTTCTGAAAAATTATTATTCTTTATAACTATTATGGAGAAGACAATGCCCACACTAAAAATAACAAGAATCGTCACAATGAGCAATTTTATTCTCATTGCCCGCTATCCTCTAAAACATAACCTGTTCCCCATACCGTTTTAATAAATTGTGGGTCCTTAGGATTCCTTTCAATTTTCTCACGCAAATGACGAATATGTACATTTAGGGTTCCATCCCCGACGAAAGAATCGCCCCATACGTTTTGAAACAATTCATCTTTTGTGATAATTCGATTTTTATTTTTCGCCAAGTAAGACAATAGCTTATATTCCATTGTTTTTAGTTGAATATCAACACCATTTACTCGTACACGTTGCATCTTTGTATCTATTTGGATCTGTCCAAACTCTAAAACCTCTGGTTGGTTGCTAGAACCACTGCCAAATCTTTTGAGAACTGCTTTTACTTTTGCTAGTAAAATACTAAGTGTATAAGGTTTTTGAATGTAATCGTCTCCTCCTATGTTCAGGGCAATGAGAATATCATCATCGCTCGAACGTGCACTGATAAATAGAATTGGAATTTGTGTAGTTTGGCGTAATTTTTTGCATAGATCAAACCCCGATTCATTACCTAGATTGATGTCTAGTAGAATCACCGCTGGTTCATTATCTTGCAAAAAACGTTCACACTCATCCGCACTTGTCACAAATGCCGTTTTGACTTCAAACATATTAAAATATTCACAAGTTGTTTCAGCTAATGCAATCTCATCATCAACAATTAAACAATCCAATATCATCGTTAATCTCCTAGAAAAAGATTATCCTACTTTAGTAACAGGATTATTAACAGTATACATTAGATTTGATTAGCAATTGTAAATTTTGTGGCTATTTATTTAATAAGGATTTGTACAAATGTGGTTCTGACAACAGCGAGTACAAAAAAACAGCCAGAGAAAACGTTGCGTTTTCCACTGGCTGTTTTCCTATATTTGACTTAAACGTTATATAAAGCACCATCGATAGTAAATGAAGATGAACTTACATAAGAAGCTTCGTCTGAAAGAAGGAATGCAATGACGTTAGCAACCTCTTCAGGTTCACCGTAGCGTTTCATAGGTACTGCATCGTTATAAGCTGATTGTGCCGCTTCTGCTGCACCTGGTGCTACATTTGATTCAATTTTACGCATCATTTGAGTATTAATAACACCTGGGTTCACTGTGTTTACACGCACGTTAAATGGTGCTGCCTCTAAAGCCGCCACTTTATTAATACCCATTACAGCATGTTTCGATGAGTTATACAAGATCATGCTTGGTGAACCAATTAAACCTGCTACTGAAGACGTATTAACGATTGAACCAGATTTTTGTTCTTTCATTACTGGCAATACGTATTTAAGACCAAAAAGTACACCCTTTACGTTAATTCCATAAACAAAATCAAAATCTTTTTCTGTTACTTCTTCAAGTGGTTTAGCTGGACCTTCAACACCAGCATTATTTACAAAACCGTCAATGTGGCCAAACTTTGAAATAGTTTGCTCTACATAATTTTTAACATTCTCTTCATTTGAAACATCCGCTTTTACTACTAAGCTATTTTCTTCTGTTAAACCAAGCTCAGCTTGTACAGCATTGATTGCGTCTTCATTTAAATCAACTAATACAACGTTAGCTTTTTCGTTCGCTACTTTACGTACTACTTCTTTCCCAATACCGCCTGCTGCACCTGTAACGATGACTACTTTACCTTCAAAATTCATTTTAAACTCTCCCTATTCATTCGGATTAGTTGCAAAATAATCTCGAATTTATTTATCTTTATATCAAGATAATAATTTAATTATATTCCTAAAATAAATGCAAATCAAGAAATTAGGCTTCACGTCAATTTTTGTTATTTATTCCCCTGGTATCATACGAAAAAACCATATGACATATCCAAAAAGGAATGTAATATGGTTTCTTCATAACTCTATTAGTCTAATTCATAATAACTGCAAACAACTTGTCCAACAGCTTTAGCCGCTACAAGAAGTGCATCCTCATCTATATCGTATTTAATCAAACCCGGGATGAAATAAAACCATACCAAAAATCGATATTTTCAGAGATTAGTCTTTTGGGGTTACAATTTTAATATCTTAAAAATCTTATTATCCTCGTAATAAAGCTACAACTTACTAGGTATCCAAATCCTTAAACCCAAAGGTTCAATAATCCTTCATTGATCCCTAAATTATAAATATAGTATATACCAAAAACAGTACTGATTACCCCTGTTAATAATCCGAACGTCCCGCTTACTGTTCTACGTTTCTTGCTCAAAACAAACGGAATTCCAATGATGGTGGTAAATAAAAGCATACCAATGACCGTTCCTACACCAAAAATAAGGATAAAGATTGATGCATCCCCAACACCGTTTACAGTACCCATCGTCAATAGAACCATGGCTCCGCTTCCTGCTAGTCCATGGACAAAGCCGATAAACATGGACCCCAAATACGAAGTGCTTGTACGCTTGTTTTGATGCTCATGTCTCCCACTATTTTGGTGGAGATGGTCATGTGTATGTTCTTCTCCTTCATGTGAGTGTTTATGTATAAAAGTATTTTTGAAAGAAAGAATCGTTCTCACCCCAAGGTAAACTAGCATGATTCCAACAAAAAATTCTAAAGACATGGCCCACTTTTCGGGTATTTCGTTCTTCATAAGGATGACGACAAGACAAGACCGACTAGAAACAGTGTTACAGTATGTCCAATTCCCCAAAATACTCCCGCCAAAGACGCGTTCCACAACTTTTTACTTTGGCTCGCGATTGTTGATACTGCAATAACGTGGTCAGGTTCAATCGCATGCCTTATTCCTAAAATGAAACCTAGGGCCAAAACTGAAAAAAAAGTAACCTCCATCAGATTTCTCCTCCATTTTTCTTTACTTGTTAATAACCCAGCAATTATACGAATTGCTGGGTTATCAACATTAATATTTTCTTAGTAAGCTGGGGGTTTTGTTAAACCATTCTCGGCTAATTATATGATGAAATTCAGAAAATATATTTTCAATCGTCTGTGTTTTATTTGCTAACACCCGTACCGTGAATCCTGGGATTGGTAAAGATGACAGTCCCACTTTATATTCCTTTGTATTTTTATCGATGGCCTGATATAAACGGTCAAGGAGGGTATGATTGGCTTTTTCATCAATCACTATCAAAGACCCCAAATGTGAATAGCCTTCCATCAGACCGAGCTTCTCCATATTCTGCATAGCTGGATTTAGTTTGATATGATCATATACTACCAATTCATTTTCCATATAGATTTCATTGATTAGCTGAAGTATATCGTAACTAAACATTACCCCGTGAGGAGACCATCCAGGAGTAATAATATCCGAGTAAAAAAGAGAGGTCCCTTTCTCCATATAGATTACATTCTTTTGTTTATATCGTGCATCCTGATAACCAATGAGCGGATCGGGAATATACTCAAGGTAGCTTCCTTCTTTAAGGTGAATTTCCGTTTCCTGATAGGCATATGTTTTTGGTGTCTTGTATATTTTTGTGGCTGACTGTGTGGTTAATGTCAGCTTCGCTTGTTTTTCTAACGAAATCTTGAGTTGATAGCGGTCTCCATCCAGATAGCCACCGCCTGGATTTAAAAGATAATAACAGACTTGTCCAGAGTCATCATGATAGATTGGACGCATAACTTTAAACGCGCCTTGAAAGTAAACATTCTTTGCGACGGTCTTTCCATTCCGTTCCTCAGCATCTATACGCAAAACTCCTGTCCAGTCCTGCATTTTTTATTCCAACCCTTTTAAAAGTGCATTTTTTTTGATCCAATCTATAACCTGTTCAAGACCTTCGTCGGTTTTTAAATTGGTGAAAAAAAATGGCTTATCACCGCGGAACACTTTTGTATCGGATGCCATAACATCTAGATTTGCCCCGACTAAAGGAGCCAAATCTGTTTTATTGATGATAAACAGGTCAGACTTAATCATCCCTTGTCCACCTTTACGAG
>NZ_JBALOV010000002.1:0-122043 GCF_036965045.1 Bacillus sp. JJ1533
ACCGCAGGAATATGCGTCTTCGCGGTGCAGATATGCGTCAAACCGCAAGTATTTGCGTCTCCAGTTTCAGATATGCGTCGACCCGAAGTTTTTTGCGTTACAAATAACAGATATACGTCACAACACAAGTTTTTTTCGTCTCCCCGTCAATTAATAAATTTCGCAAAGAAAAAGGCGACCGTCACGGCCGCCGTTTTATGTATTATTTATTTTTGCGCAAGCTGCCAAGTTCTTCGACGAGTGCTTGCATTTCGCTCGGGCTAAATGAGTTTTTTTTCATGGTATGGTCGTAGATGTATTTTAGTTCCTCGTACATTTCTTCATCAAAGTGAGAAGGTTTGATTGCACCAAGATTAAGCACTTTCAGCTTTTCTTTGATTTTTTCTATCATAAACTCTACATTTTCGACCGACTTTTGTGTGAGATCCATGTTTTCATCCTTTCAATTTTCAGTGTATTCTTATTGTATCACGTTTCTGCTATTATTTAATATGGTACCATACGGAAAAAAAGAACCAGAAGGAGATTTACATAATGATAAAAGTATTATTTGTTTGTTTAGGAAATATTTGCAGATCACCGATGGCAGAGGCCATTTTTCGAGACATGGTAAAAAAAGAAGGGCTCGCCGAAGAAATTCAAGTGGATTCGGCAGGGACTGGTGACTGGCATATCGGAAATCCGCCACATCAAGGAACGCAAACCATTTTAACAAAATATAATGTGTCCTTTGAAGGAATTAAGGCGCGCAAGGTGACCCAAAAGGACCTTGAACAATTTGATTATATAATTGCCATGGACTCTGACAATTTAGGGAATCTCAATAAAATGATCGGTTCAGCGAAAACGGGTCAGATTAAAAGGCTACTCGATTTCGTTGAAGACAGCAAGGTTACAGATGTACCAGATCCATATTATACAGGGAATTTTGATGAAACGTACGAGCTTGTAAGCAATGGTTGTAAGCGTCTGTTAGACGTTATTAAAAAAGAAAATCTCGTGGGAAAGGAGTAATCAAATTGGCAAAACGCAATAAAATGGTGGAAGGCATGGTCATAGGGGCTGTCCTTGGTGCGGCAATTTCTTTATTCGACAAGGAAACAAGAGAGCAGTTTTTACATACTAGTAAAAGAGTTAGTCAAAAAGCAGTAGATGTAATGAAAAATCCCCAGGGGTATACAGAGCTTGTTAAGGACCGATTTAACACGGTTCGTACAACCATTGAGCAGGTGGCGGAGGATGTTCGCATTGTGACTTCAAAGGTGAATGAAATCGTGGAAACCACACCAGAAATCGTTGAAGCAGTAAAGGAAACAAAGGACGTAATTTCTAATAAATCGGAAAGTATGAGGGAGGATAATATAGAGAGGTGAAAAAATGACCCAAATTCGAACGTTAGATTTGCGGTTTATTAAGGAACTCATATTGCGATACAAGGAAGATGAAGTAGGTAGTCTTTCAGCAGAGCTTGCCTATTTTTTCTTGCTTTCTCTATTTCCATTTTTGATCTTTCTAGTGACACTTATTGGGTATTTGCCAATCTCCCAAATCGATGTATTGGAATTTGTCGGACAGTACGCGCCAGAGGGTACTGTTGACATGATTGAAGAAAACTTAAATTATATCGTCGGTTCGCAAAAAGGCGGGCTGTTATCCTTTGGTATTATCGGTACACTATGGTCCTCATCGAATGGGATTAATGCGGTTGTACGTGCATTTAACAAAGCCTACGATGTGAAGGAAACACGGAATTTCTTTTTTACAAGAGGGATTTCAATTTTATTAACGTTTGGAATGTTTTTTGTCATCATTATTGCTTTGTTATTGCCGGTTTTTGGTAAGCAAATTGGGGTTTTTATTTTTTCATCATTTGGCCTTTCTGATGAATTTTTAGATATTTGGAACGGGATTCGTTGGATTGTGAGTGCGGCGATTCTGTTTATCGTGTTTACGTTTTTATATTGGGTCGCACCAAACCGTCGGCTGAAAATTAACGAGATCGTTTCAGGAGCTTTTTTTGCGACGTTTGGGTGGATGTTTGTATCACTTGCATTTTCATATTACGTGAACAGCTTTGGGCATTTTTCCACAACGTATGGAAGCCTAGGAGCCATCATTGTACTCATGATTTGGTTTTATTTATCAGGGATGATCATCATCATTGGTGGAGAGATTAATGCAATTCTCAACTGCCAACGCATCAGAGATGGTCGTTAGTTTTTCCGGAAGTTACCTTCATTGAAAAGCGGAGAGCGAGAGATAATAAAAGGTGTAAGTACAATACAAGGAGGCCTTTCTTATGTCTAAAAAAGACGGTGGCACAAAGCAAAAAGGAAAGAAAAATAGCCCAAAACAAAAAACAAGCAATTCACAGAATGGCAGCAACGGATACCATTAAAAAGAGGACTTGACCACGAGGGTCAAGTCCTTTCCTTTTTATGATGATTTCAACAATCGTAGTCCGTTTAAGATAACAAGGATGGTGCTTCCTTCATGCCCAATAACCCCGAATGGGAGGTCAATGAGTTGAAAGAAGTTAGACACAATTAACAGAAGGATTACGCCGATTGAAAAAACAATATTTTGTTTAATAATACGATTCATGCGTTTTGAAAGCTTTACAGCTTCAGCGATGCGGGGGAGGTCATTTTTCATGAGAACGACATCTGCGGTTTCTAGTGCTACGTCTGTTCCTTGACCCATCGCGATTCCGACATTGGCTGCTGCTAAAGCAGGTGCATCATTGATTCCATCACCGACCATCGCAACTGTATCGTACTTTGCAATCAAATCTTTAATATGGTTCACCTTTGTTTCAGGTAGACATTCGGCAATATGTTGGTCCACATGGCTTTCCTTTGAAATTGCCTCGGCTGTTTTTTCACCATCACCAGTTAGCATAACCGTGTAGATTCCAAGGTTTTTCAAAGCTGAAATAGCGGAAACGGTATCTTCACGGACAACATCCTTTAGTGCCAGAATGCCAGTGATGTCGGCACCTGATTTTACGTACACAATTGTTTTGCCTTCAGCTGCCAATTGTTTCGCAATACCATTTTGAAAAGCAGCTGCACGATCTTTCCCGACCAAATCGGCTTTACCGATAATCCAATTTTGTTCATTCACTGTTGCTTTAACTCCATATCCAGGGATATCCTCGATTCCGTCAATTGAAAGTAATTCCTGACCATTCGTTTTTGCATGGGACACGATAGCCCCAGCTAATGGATGTGTTGATTGATTTTCAATCGAAGCCACCACTTGTAAAAATTCATTTTGATCCATTGTATCTGCTACAATGATATCTGTTACAACAGGCTTTCCCTTTGTTAATGTTCCCGTTTTATCAAACGCAATCGCTTTTAGGTTACCTAGCTGCTCCAGGTGTACACCACCTTTAAAAAGTATGCCTCGTCTTGCCCCATTTGAAATCGCGGATAAGGTTGCCGGCATAATTGAAGCGACAAGAGCACAAGGAGATGCAACCACGAGTAAGACCATCGCCCGATAAAATGTTTCTGTCCACGTCCAATCTAGAAGGAAGTGAGGGAGAAACATCATTAATCCAACAGCAATTAAGACGAACTTCACATATTTTCCTTCAAACTTTTCAATGAATAGCTGTGAAGGGGATTTTTCACTTTGTGCGGATTGAACGAGATTAATGATTTTTTGAAATAACGAATCCTCATTTGGCTTTGTTACTTCCACAGTGATCGAACCTCGTAAATTGACTGTTCCTGCAAAGACCTCATCCCCAAGGGATTTTTGTACCGGAATGGATTCGCCAGTTATAGCTGCCTGATCTACGTTAGTTTCCCCTTTTAAAAGCTTTCCATCAGCGGGAATGCGCTCGCCTGGCTTGACTAAAATGGTATCCCCAATTTGAAGGGAAGAAACATGAACAACTCGTTCACATCCGTCTTGAATCAGGGTTGCTTCCTCAGGCTGCATCCCCATAAGAGAAGAGATTTCCTTATGGCTTTTGTTCATCGTATATGTTTCAAGGGCACCACTTAAAGCGAAGATGAAAATGAGTATTGCACCTTCATTCCAGTAACCGATGATAGCTGAACCAATTGCAGCAAAAATCATGAGCATTTCCACATTTAATTCTTTTTCAGCGATTGTATCTGTAATACCTTCCTTCGCTTTTGCATACCCACCAATGATAAAAGCAAGAAGATACGTGACAATTGAAGCTGAATCTTGTTCAAAGTGACCAAAGATATAAGCTATTGCAATTAACACACCACTTGTTAAAGCCGCAATCAATTCTCCATGAAGCTTCATTTTTTCAAGGAATGGAGAAGGTTCTTTGTCTACTTTATAAAGTTGATGTTGACTAGGAGCAGTTTTTACGTCTGTACTCATTTCATTCGCCTCCATTTTTCTAATTGAGAAAAATAATCATTTATTTAACCTAATTGAGAATTAGAATCAACCTCTTTTTGCTAATTGAGAAAGGGAATCACAATCAATAAGCCATTTAAACAAGAAAACTGCAATCGTTAAGACAGCAGCCTTGTTTTTATTTATTTTTAATTTATAATTATTATTAATTATAACATAATGCCTGGATTTTAAAAGGCTTTTTTATAATTATTTTAAATATGTTCACAAATAGCGGGTAATGATAATTATTTATTGAAAAACAATAAATGTTGATGTACACTATTCAAAAAGACAAAATAAAGATGAGGTGTTTGGCAATGGAGGAAATCATGAAGCTTAAAGAACGAGGGAATACACTCTTCTTAAAAACAGCGATCTTTTTTATGGGAATCGTTGTCTTGGCTTTATGTATTTATTGGCTACCTTGGGCAGCAAATGATTTAGCAGTTAAAAATGTGGAATTTGCGTATTTGAAATATCCTTTATTAATTGGTATTGAAGTAACATTAATCCCGTATTTACTTGCCCTTTTTCATGGTTTTAAACTACTGATTTACATTGATAAAAACAGTGCCTTCTCTCAAAACTCGGTAAAATCTCTTACGTTCATTAAGTATTGTGCGGCGATTATTAGTGTGTGGTATGTGATTGGCTTCTTGTTTGTCATTTCACAGGATGCAGGTCATCCTAGTGTCCTGCTTATTGCATTAGTCATTATTTTCGCTTGTTTTGTCGTATCGGTTTTTGCTGCCGTTCTTCAAAAACTATTGAAAAATGCGATCAAAATCCAAGAAGAAAATGACTTAACGGTTTGAGGTGAAAACAATGGCAATTATTATTAACATCGACGTCATGTTAGCAAAACGTAAAATGAGTGTAACCGAGTTATCTGAGAGGGTCGGAATCACGATGGCCAATCTGTCTATTTTGAAAAATGGGAAGGCAAAGGCTGTTCGCTTTTCCACATTAGAAGGAATTTGCAAGGCATTAGACTGTCAGCCAGGAGATATTTTAGAATACAGGGCAGATGAGGATGCGTAAATAAAAAAACTCGCCAATTGGCGAGTTTTTTCGTGGACAGGTTCTTATTATTCCGCAATTTCCTCGAAGTGATAATAGGTGGTGTCATAAATATGCTCGATATCAGCATCAGTCATATACATGAGCTCCATTTTATCAATACCCTTTACCTTTTCAATAAACTCAATCATGTTTTTGCGTTCTTGCCTACACATATTAATCATCTCCCTTTACATTTTTCGTCCTATCCAACTGTGTTAATACAGTTTATTAATGTTATTTGTATTATATAACAGATGTTTTAAAAACGTCAACAAAATTCTGAAAAATAGGCGAAAAATAAAAGACCTCCAAAAGGAAGTCTTAACTCTCAACGGTTTTAACGGCTGTTTTCGAACCAAACACTGTTAAAACAATAAAAATGATAAAAAGAATGGTCCCAATTACATTGAAAAAGCTTATATGTTCAAAGAATTGAATAAATATTCCACCGATAAACGGCCCAATTAAGCTACCAATACTAAAGAAGATTCCACAAAGAAGGTTACCGGTTGGGAGTAAATTTTTCGGCATTAAATCTGTCATATAAGAGATGCCAAGAGAAAATGTCGATCCCACTGCCATCCCTGCAAATGTAATACAGAGCCAAAGCCCAACATGGGAGTGTTCAAGGAAGCTAGCCATCGTAAAACTTAAAAATCCCAAAAAAAGAACAATCGTTAAAATAGTTCTGCGTCCAAATTTATCACTTAGAATACCTAATGGAAGCTGGGTAATGATGCTGCCAAGGGCAAACGATGTCAGTAAAATGGATACGAACGTAACGTCCAAATCAATTCGTAACCCATACACAGGGAAGCTTCCGTTTAAGGATGACTCCAAAAAACCGTATGCCATTGGTGGTAAGAACGCAACCCATGCATACTTCCAGGCTTTAGAGAATCGATTGAACGTTTCTCGGAATGAGTTCACACCTAAATCGGTTTCCGGAAACTCATTTTTTAATAGGAACAAAAAGAACCAGCCGATTAAACAAAGCACCGAAGACAGAATAAATGGCAATGTTTCACTGATTTTGATTAACGGTGTCATTAATGGACCCGTGGCAAAGCCAAGCCCAAAGAACAAACCGTATAACGAGATATTCCTTCCGCGCTTATCCTCTGGCGAGAATGATGTAATCCATGTTTGGGTTCCAAAGTGCAAGGCGTGGTCACCAATTCCGACTAAGAGCCGCAACACAAACCAAAACCAAAACGACTGCCATAATGGGAATAAGGCAAGTGATAGGACCACGAGCAATCCGCCTAATAGAATGACAGGTTTATAGCCATATTTGCGCAGAGGGTGTTCCATAAATGGTGAAACAAATAAGATTCCGATATAGAGGGCTGTTGCATTTAACCCATTTAACGTAGATGATAATCCACTATTTTCAAAGATAACAGCAATTAAAGGTAGCAGCATGCCCTGACTAAACCCCGAGACGGCCACAATGCTGACTAATATCCAAAACCGCAATTTCATATGTTTCTCCCCCTGTTTCAATTCCATTTTAATCATACAAAAAGAACCTGTGATTGGGAATTGAAAAGATTTAACAGTGTCAAAAAAACCGAATAAAGTACTACTTCATAGCTTAAGAACGAATCTAAATTTTAAGTGATAAGCGACTTTATAATTACATTGACAGCTAAGCAGGGGTAGGTTTATATTTGAAGTGAATATTCTAAATTTTTAGTCATGACTGTTATTTTCGTTTTACATAAAATCCTGCTGGTTTCACAAAAGGTGATGCTCAGCCAACATTAACGAGAGGACTGAGATGAATATGAGAACAAGTACTATAGCTGAGGCCGTCCGTCGTACGGCGGCACGCGTCCCACGTAATACTGCTATTGTGTTTAATAACAGGGAATGGAGCTACCGTGAAATTGACAGGGCGGTGACGCGTATCGCGCGCCAACTTCGTGAGAAGGGTGTGGCAAAAGGAGATAGAGTTGCCTCCTACGGTAAAAACTCCGATTTGTACGTGCTACTGTTTTTGGCCACAGCGCGTATGGGGGCCATCCATGTTCCGGTGAATTTCCAACTCCGAGCTGGGGAACTCGACTACATTCTTGGAGATTCTGATCCAGCGCTTATCATCGCAGACCGAGACCTCGCCAATGCAGTCTCTCAGACTAAATCGAACAGTCATCGCCAGGTCCTGCGATTCGAGGACGAAATCATGGAGTGGGCTTCAAGTAGCGACAATCGCCCATTGGAAGATGATGAGTTTGATGTTGATGACACGGATATCGCTCAGTTGCTGTACACTTCGGGGACTACTTCGGATCCAAAGGGTGCCATAATGACCCATCGTGCCCTGATGCATCACTACATGAGCTGCATCCAAGGTCTGGACATTAAGGAGTCAGACCGAGCGCTTCACTGCCTGCCCCTCTACCATTCCGCGCAGATGCATGTGTTCATGCTACCTGCACTGTTGGTAGGCGGGTGGAACAAGGTGCTTCCTGCTCCCGTGGCTGGTACTGTCCTTGAAACGATGGAACAGGACTCAATTACATCGTTCTTTGCCGCTCCAACCGTTTGGGTTTCGATTGCGAATCACCCTGAGCTAACATCAAGAAATCTCGGGAATCTTCGGAAGGCTTATTACGGAGCTTCAATCATGCCTGGGCCAATACTCGAACGGCTGCAGAAGTGTCTGCCTGAACTCGGTTTCTACAATGTGTTCGGCCAATCCGAAATGGGTCCTGCCTGCACAGTCCTACGTCCTGAGGAGCACGCGGACCACCCTGGTTCCGCAGGAAGACCACTGCTTTTCGTTGAGGCGCGTGTCGTTGATGCCGAGGGCAATTGTGTGCCGCCAGGTGAACTCGGAGAAATTGTGTACCGTTCGCCCCAGCTTTGTTTGGGCTACTGGAACAAAAGTGAAGCCACGGAAAAGGCGTTCGCTGGTGGGTGGTTCCACTCCGGAGATCTCGTGAGACAGGACGAGGACGGGTACATTGAGGTAATCGATCGAGTGAAAGATGTCATCAACACTGGCGGCGTGCTTGTGGCATCCCGCGAGATTGAGGACTGCATCTATGAGTTGCCCCAGGTCGCAGAGGTCGCGGTTGTTGGAGTACCAGACGAAAAATGGATCGAGGCAGTCACCGCTTTCGTTGTCATCAAGGCTCCAGTGTCTGAGCAGGAGATCCTCCAGCATGTCAGAAATAATTTAGCGAACTTCAAGGTGCCAAAGCAGGTTGAAATCGTGGATGAATTGCCACGAAACGCCAGTGGCAAAATCCTCAAACGTCAGCTGCGTAATATCGGAGGCTCAAAGAGCGCTACGTGAGTCTCATACATGATCCAGGAGCATTGTCTGCTAAGACTTTGCTCCTATTTTCATTTTACAATTAAAAGCCGACATTTGATTTTCTTTTCAATTTGGGTAGAACAAGAGTAAACTAATGAATAACTATTGAGAATGGGGGCGTTTTTCATGATATTTAAAATGAAGGAAGTTGGGTTCTACACGGATGTGGAATATGGGGAGTTACACGTTGCAGGGGATGAAATCAACGGGTTTAGACCTTATCAGTTATTAGTCTCATCCATCGCTGTTTGTAGTGGAGGTACACTTCGCAAAATCCTCGAAAAAAAGAGGCTGCAGGTGGAGGACATTACCATTAAGACAGACGTTGGGAGAAATGAGGCAAAAGCGAATCGAGTTGAAAAAATACACCTTCATTACCTCATTAAAGGAACCGATTTAGACGAGCATAAAATTGAGCGTTCCATCGAAGTGGCATCCCGCAATTGTCCAATGGTCCAATCAGTAAAAGGAAGCATTGAAATTACCGAGACGTTTGAAATCGTTAAATGAATAAAAACACCATAATCGAACATAATTTTTAAAGAGGAAAACTACGCAAAGGACTGGCGTAGTTTTTTTAGGTAAAAAAAGGATGTGTCACGATGAATCGTCTTTTTTTGATTATGGTTGTGATTGGTGTTCCGCTTTCAGTGCTTGGGAGCCTCCTGCATTGGCCGGCTGTCATTATGTTTGTCATCTACTGTTTAACAATTATCGCTTTGGCAGGATTTATGGGTAGAGCGACAGAAAGCCTTGCGATTATTGCTGGTCCAAGAATTGGTGGTTTGTTAAACGCAACCTTTGGAAATGCGGTTGAACTTATTATTTCTATTTTTGCATTAAAGGCTGGCCTTGTTACAGTTGTACTTGCGTCTCTAACTGGTTCAGTGCTCGGTAACCTTTTACTCGTTGCAGGACTATCTTTTTTCGTTGGGGGTATTAAGTTTAAACGGCAGAAATTTAATGTTCATGATGCTCGCCATAACTCAGGGTTGCTGATATTTTCAATTATTTTAGCGTTTGTTGTTCCAGAGGTTTTTTCAATGGAAATGAATGACTCGGATACATTTACATTGAGTATCGGTATATCGATCATTTTAATTCTGTTATATCTGGCTGGGCTGTTCTTTAAGCTTGTTTCCCACCGCGGGATTTATCAACAGGATTCTGAGCAGGTAGAAAAGGAAAGCGAAGAACATGAGGAACCTGAATGGGGGAAATGGAAGGCGCTTATCGTCTTGGCGTTATCAACCGTTGCTGTCGGGTACGTATCCGAAAATCTCGTTCATACCTTTGAAGTCGTTGCGGAAAGTTTTGGCTGGAGTGAGATTTTTATTGGGATTATTATTGTGGCGATTGTTGGAAATGCGGCAGAACATGCCTCAGCTGTTATGATGGCCTATAAAAATAAAATGAATGTTGCCATTGAAATCGCTATTGGCTCAACCTTGCAAGTAGCGATGTTTGTTGCACCGCTCTTGGTGCTGATTTCATTATTTCTTGATACACAAATGGCGCTTGTATTTTCAATGCCAGAATTAATTGCGATGATTACAGCAGTATTTTTAACGATTGCTTTAACGAATGACGGTGAAACAAATTGGTTTGAGGGCGGTACATTGTTAGCCGCTTATGCAATTATGGGAATCGGTTTTTACCTATTATAGAGTCAAAAAAACGACTCTGTGCAGACTTCTACTACACAGAGTCGTTTGGTGTTATAACTTTCTTCTAAGTACTTTTAAGGGATAACTCTCATTGAATGTACTCTTCGTCCGGTGTTCGAATAGCATACCCCCTGTCGTTAAAGGTATGGTCTCCTTATCCCTCCTTCAAGTAAGGTATACTTTATCATATTGGCTTAAGATTAAAAATATTCTGTTAAAATTTAAAAAAATAAAAAATATCGATTAATTTCTTCACGTCGAGTATAATTTAAACAAATTTCTATGAAATAGGAGAACATCAATGCTCACAAGACGAATTACTTTTTTTAGCCTGGGATTGTTTACCTTAGCGCTGGGAATCAGTTTAATGATCATCGCGGATGTCGGTGCCGGGGCCTGGGATGCGCTTAATGTTGGGCTTTCCGAAACAATTGGACTCACAGTCGGTAACTGGGTTATTGTAGTTGGCATCATAGTCATGTTTATAAATGCACTTTTGCTTCGTGCACGTCCTGCGTTTTTATCAATTGGTACCATCATCTTAATTGGTTTTTTTATCGACTTTTGGTTATTAATTGTGTTGGCAGAAATGCCTTTGGAAGGTTTAGTTGTAAAAATCCTTACACTGGTAGTTGGGCTAGTGATCGCGTCGCTAGGCATCGCCGTTTATTTACAGGCGAAGTTTCCTCTTTCGCCACTTGATAATTTGATGCTTGCCATCAGCACAAGATTTAAGTTGAAATACGGGATTTCAAAGACAATCGCAGAAGCAACAGGACTGATCTTAGCGCTTATAGTTGGAGGACCGATTGGGATTGGAACCTTAGTGGTCACATTTGGAATTGGCCCAACTATCCAATTCTTTTTCCCTTATTGTGAAAGGCTGATGGAAAATGGTCTGCGGAGCCATTAGGTAACCCAGATAGTCATCATATATTCCCTAAAGCAAATTACATAAAATGTCCTTAAAGAAATGCCAGAACACAACTGGCATTTTTTTTATCCAACCGATTTAAAAATTTACTAATAAAAGGATGGATAAACTATAAAATCTTCGAAAACACTAATCACAAAGCCAAGGAAAGGAGTACCGTCTATGAAACGAAAATTTGTTTTTATAGTTGCCGTCATGCTAACGTTTGGTTTAGTTTCAGGAAATGCATTGGCGGAAGGTACCGATAAAACAAAGGGTGGAAAAGTAGATAAATTTAAAATTCCTAGTTCTGTTTTAGACATTTCACAGGATAACACCTATCCGAACCCCACTCAGGATTTGCCTTATCTCCAGCCAAGTAAGCTTACAAAAGAGCTTATTGATAGTGCTGATGTAGACATAGAAAATCCAAATCTTATTCGTATTTTAAATGAGTCGGCCATCCAGACGTCACCACTTGCAGTTGGTTACCGCGCAACCATTTATTTAGGGCAATGGCCACTCAACTATGAATCGTCTGAAACAAGTACGAATTGGGAGTATGAAAAAATCAACACAAACTACTATGACAATCGTGGTGGAAAGACGCCATTTAAAATCCACTATAAACAAGAAATGCAGAAGATTGTCAGAGGTGGATTAACGGCCGAAATTCAGGATGCAGACGATGTAAAGAAAATGATGTTAATCGAGGCTGCTAAAAAGTCAAAGCTGCCGCTTTCCTTTACGACGATTATTGGTGGGGCGACGAAAAAGGATCAAATCTATAATGTTCCTCCGAAAAAGTTAGGTTACCTCTACGCATATGCGCCGGCGGTCAATGAAAAAGGGAAGGTTACATACGGTGAAGTTTACCTTGTGTTAAAAGGAAGCAAAAAATCCATCGTGGTTAAAAACGTAACCCACCAAGGAATCGGCGCCTGGATCCCTGTCCAAGACCACGTTTCATATGGTTTCCTCGTTTCAGATACTCCAAGGTAAAAAAGAAATTCGGGCGTTTAAGCACGCCCGAATTTTTCATATGTTTGCATGTCGTTTTGTGAAGTCTTCCTTTTTGTAATACGCATTTTTTACAAGAATATTTGGACCTAGGCATTTTACCGCAGGACAATGACAGCTAATTTCCTTTGCTATTTTTGTTTCAGACCAATTGTCATATGCATCCTGAAGTGATGTTGTTTGAATGTTGCCAAGTGAAGGAGTATCACCAAAGTCAGTCACGATTATATCTCCATTGAATATATTCACATTGAGTCGGGAACGACCATCAGGATCATTGCGCACCGTCACATTTTTACTTGAATAAAGTCTTTTAAGTAATGTAAGATCATCCTCATTGTTGCTGCATGCATAAAACGGCAATGTTCCAAATAACATCCATACATCCTCATGGCGAATATCAAGAAGATGATGAATCGCACTCCGGATTTCTTTGAGTGACAACACCTCAAGATTGCTTGCAAAATCACTTGGGTACATTGGGTGCACCTCGTGTCTTCCACACTCCATTTCCTCGACAATTTGTTTGTGAATTGTCTCCAAATGGGGAAGAGTCCGTTTGTTCAACATGGTTTCAGCCGCCACCATTACACCAGCTCTTGATAAAGCTTTACTATTTTCAATTATCCGCTGGAAATAACGTTCGCGCTGCTCGTAAGATGGCTTTTTCTCCATCATGGCAAATCCGCCCTCTACAAAATCATCGACCGTACCCCAGTTATGTGAAATATGAAGCACATCTAAATATGGAATGATTTTTTCATATCGTGCCAGGTCAAGTGTGAGATTCGAGTTGATTTGAGTACGAACCCCTCTATCATGGGCATACTTAAGAAGAGGGACCACATAATTGTCCACAGATTTAGTCGAAAGCATCGGCTCGCCGCCAGTAATGCTTAAGGATCGAAGTTTTGGAATCTCATCAAGGCGCTTAAGCAAAAGCTCAATAGGTAAGCCTTTAGGATCCTTTGGCTGTAGGGTGTAGCCAACCGCGCAATGCTCACATCTCATGTTGCAGAGATAGGTTGTTGTAAATTCAATATTTGTCAGTTGCATTGAGCCATATTGCTCAACATCTAAATAAGCCTCCCAAGGGTCATGTGCGGGAGATATTCGAATGGAAGATTGTAATTTTGTCATTATGTACTCCTTTTTACGGATTTGTTAACCACAAATCACCATAAGGCATTGTATTGAAAAGAATAATAGTTGTCAATGCAGATACATTTTTATAAGATAGAAAAGATTGAAAACGAAAGGAACGTTGTAATTTGGGAAATGCGATACATGATAAAGACTCACAAATATCCTATTTAAAAAACCGACTAAATATGTTTTTAGAGGTAATTGATTCGATGGATCCTGAATCCACTGATTTAGAGGACATCGACCGGCTCATCGAGATGCTTGATGACCTTGAAGGTAAGTATGAAATATTTAAGAAGGATTGGAAGGAATAAAAAACAGTGGATTTCAAATTGAAATCCACTGTTTAGCTTTAAAGGGAACCAGTAGAGCTGTCCCCTGGATTGTTCGTTTCCAGCGTTAAGCCTTCAACGACGACGTCCTCGTCAATCTCAAGTAACAAACTACGTTTGCCTTGGAACATGATGTATTTTACATGCCTCAAGTCTTTTGGACTCAATGTAAGTTTGGCAACCTTTGTGTTAATCTTGATTGATTTTGGCACGAGATTGGCTGCTTTGAATTCATGACGCTCATCATCAATGACACTTTTAAAAGCATGTTCCACCTTAGCAGTGTCCACATTTTCGACGCCACTTACCTTCAAGATACGCTCGACATCTTGATAGTTAATCATTGGTGGTTCGCTTTCTTCTTTTTCCTCTTCTTCTTTTTCTTGAACGAAGCGGTCGATTTCCTCATAGACGTTCGAAATCACCTCAGATTCCACTCTTTCCCCAATGACATTTTTCAGGATCATCTCAAAGCCGATCTTATCATCTTCCGCCGTCATGATATCTTCACAATTCAATACATCGGAAATGAAGGAATAACTTGGCTCATTCGCCTTCCCAGAAGCATAAAGAATATGATTCACATCGGCTGCATTGTCAGTAAAGGCTGGAAAAAGGAAACCTGTTAACGGAGCCGTCAGGTTAATAACAGGGTCCAGCACCGTATTCGACTTGAATGTTCTTTCAATATAATCAAAAACCAAAGTCTTTTTCGGTTGATCAATTTTGTTTAAAGTGCACAGAATCAGTGGGCTGAAATAAACCTCATCTGAGCCGCCTTCTTCTGATTCAGGGTCACGCTTTCGAGTTGGCTTGCGATAATGTGCACGGATAAATGTAACCACTGTGTCAAACTCATAAACCTTAGTACCATACATTTTCTCCACGATTTGTAGCATTTGCTCAATCCAGTCTTCAGTATCTTCCATCTGAAGCCCATCGTATAGAAGGTCACGTGTACTATTCTCAACATCATGCTGAAACTTCAACTCAAATAGCTTCGTATCTAGCTGCCCAGCTAATGTTTTTTTAAAGTTATCTAAAAATAGCTCCTGAGCTTCTTGCTCTAACAGTTCGAACGGCTGACAAATATGGTGATATATTTCATTGGATTCTTTTTTCACATACACATTGAAAATTTCTTTGATGTTTAAGTATTGGTTATTTAGCTTAAATTGCTTGCGGATGTTTGCGATGTCTTTTTTATTCATTGATCTCAACTCCCATTTTTTGATTATACATGTATGAGTTCAAAATTGTAATGATTGATTTTTTACCAGGTGTATGAGCACTACCAAGCCACAAACCCATATACATAACATAAAAAGCAAACAGGGGTAGATATCAGTGGGCATGCAAACAAGTAAATTTAGATGGGTTATTTTTGCTTCGGTTTTATTTACATATGTCGTGATGTCAAGCCAACGAACCGCACCCGGTCTCATTACAGACCAACTGATGACCGATTTTCAAGTCACTGCGACCACAATAGGCCTACTAACAAGCATCCAATTTTTGGTATACACAGGTCTGCAAATGCCAATGGGAATCCTGGCAGACCGTTATGGACCTAATTTTTTCCTGATATTTGGTGCCATCTTAACAGGGGTGGGAACAATTATCTATAGCCTCGGAACTCATGAGTTAATCCTCTTTTTGGCAAGAATCCTAACAGGAATAGGGGATGCGACCATTTGGGTTAATTTAGTTCTTATTCTAAGCAGATGGTTTAATGAAAAAGAATTCACCAGGCTTATTGGTGTTGCGGGAATGACTGGGAGCCTCGGTTTCCTAATGGCGACTGTGCCTTTTTCTGCATTGATTGTCTTACTGGGGTGGCGGGGAGCCTTTCTTTCAGGGGGAATTCTCCTCTGTTTATGCGGGGTGTTTCTTTATTTTGTACTTGTAAAAAAGCCAAACCATCCAATAATCGAGAAAAAAGAAGTCCAGCGTGAAAAAACATCGGTATTGCTGGCTCGAATTTTTTCAAGTCGACAAGCATGGGCTTTGTTTCTTTGTCACTTTGGGCTAGTTGGAGGGTATTTAGGATTTATTGGTTCATGGGCAGTGCCATACGGAATTGATATTTACGGGATGACTCGATTGGGGGCAAGCCAGCTAATTATGTTTAGTTTAATAGGAGCACTACTTGGTGCGCCTATAATCGGTTGGGTTTCAAGTCGAATAGGCATGATCAAACGGCCATATCTCTTTTTTCATCTTGTTACTGTTATTTGTTGGGCGACCTTCCTTTTATTTCGAGAGGGCCCGCCATTATTCTTGCTCACTTGCCTTTTCTTTATCATCGGATTTGCGTTTGGTTCCAACTCCTTAACCTTTGCTGTTGTTCGTAAGACTTTTCCGACTAGTGAATCCGGTATGGTGTCAGGGTTCGCAAATACAGGTGGATTTTTAAGCGCAGTCCTGTTGCCCGCCATTTTTGGATTTGTCTTAGACCATTCTACAATCGGATACTATTTCGGTTTTGTCATTCCTTTGATTTTTTCAATCGCTGGGCTAATTGGGGTGAACTTAATAAATGAAAAAGATCATATAAAAACTGGAATCGTTTGCAAATCCCTTTCCGAAAAAAACTTCTAGGAGTATAATGAAAATTGTGATTATAGTATGTGTATAAAAATGGGGATGTAAGGGAAAGGGGAATACAGATGGATAAGCTACAACAAAGCATGTACAAGTTAATTGTAGAGACATCAACAAGACTTCCAAAGGATGTACGTAGAGCGGTTGCTCGTGCAAAAGCGAGTGAGAGTGCGGGTACTCGTGCTGCTATGTCTCTTTCAACAATCACCAATAATATTTCAATGGCAGACGTAAACGTATCACCAATCTGTCAGGATACTGGTCTACCTACATTTAAAGTGAAAACTCCTGTTGGTGTGAACCAATTAAAAATTAAAGCCGCTATTCGCGAAGCGATTATCGAAGCTACAAAAGACGGAAAGTTACGTCCAAACGCGGTTGATTCATTAACTGGTAAAAACAGCGGGGACAACCTTGGTGAAGGTGTACCGGTTATTAAGTTTGAACAATGGGAAGAAGATTACATCGATGTTCGCCTCATTTTAAAAGGCGGCGGTTGTGAAAATAAAAACATTCAATATAGCTTACCATGTGAATTAGAAGGACTTGGTCGCGCGGGTCGTGACTTGGACGGAATTCGTAAGTGTATCATGCATTCTGTATACCAAGCACAAGGACAAGGCTGCAGTGCTGGATTCATCGGTGTTGGAATTGGTGGGGACCGTACTTCTGGCTACGAGCTAGCGAAAGAACAGCTATTTCGTTCAGTTGAGGATGTAAATCCAAACGAAGACCTTCGTAAGCTTGAAGAATACGTCATGGAAAATGCAAATAAGCTTGGAATCGGAACAATGGGCTTCGGCGGCGAAACAACTCTACTTGGTTGTAAAGTTGGCGTTATGCACCGTATCCCTGCAAGTTTCTTCGTATCTGTCGCGTACAACTGTTGGGCATATCGCCGTCTAGGTGTTACTCTTGACGCTGAAACAGGTGACATCAAAGATTGGTTATACCAAGATGGGGAAGAAATCGACTTCTCGAAAGAACAAGAAGAAGTCCAAGAAGTAAAATCAGAAACTCGCGAAGTTGTGCTTCAAGCACCAATCACTGAAGAACAAATTCGTGAACTTAAAGTTGGAGATGTGGTGCGAATCAATGGTCGCATGTACACAGGCCGTGACGCTATCCATAAGCACCTTTCTGAAAATGATGCACCAGTTGATCTAGATGGCCAAATCATCTACCACTGTGGTCCGGTCATGTTGAAGGATGAAGATGGCAACTGGCACGTGAAAGCTGCTGGCCCAACAACAAGTATTCGTGAGGAGCCTTACCAAGGCGATATCATGAAGAAATTCGGGATCCGCGCAGTTATCGGTAAAGGCGGAATGGGACCTAAGACACTAGCTGCACTTAAAGAGCATGGTGGAGTCTACTTAAATGCGATTGGTGGAGCTGCCCAGTACTATGCAGATTGCATTAAGTCTGTTGATGGCGTTGACCTCATGCAGTTCGGAATCCCTGAAGCAATGTGGCATTTAAATGTAGAAGGCTTCACAGCCGTTGTCACAATGGACTCACATGGCAACAGCCTGCATGAGGATGTTGACAAATCTTCATTAGAAAAACTAGAACAATTCAAAGAGCGTGTATTTGCTTAAAAATGTTGTGGCCCGTTACGTCTATGCGTAGCGGGTTTTTATGTGGGTGGATTTTTAGCTGCTTTGGGGTTAGGGCACAATAATTGAAAGTTAGGGAAGAATTATTTAATCTAGGGCAAATATAAGTGAAGATAGGGCAATTTTAAGTTAGGTAACAAATATGGAAATGGCATCAGTCAAGTCAGAGTTCATAAGCTGTAATTTTATCAAAAACGACCAAACAAACTAAAAATGGACTAACTTAAAGGTTTTGAGAATCATACTAACTCCAAATTTAGAAAGAGCATGTTAGTAAAGAGCATTTTAAACTACAAGATTTTAGGGAAATGCCCGGAGCGTGTATGGTAAGATTGGTCTTTCGGTACAAGCTCAGAGTAGAAATCCTCAAGCATGTAGGTCAAGCCGCGTCTTGCGGTACAAGCTCGAGTCAAAATCCTCTAAGCATGTAGGTCAAGCCGTGTCTTGCAGTACAAGCCCAAGGTGAAAATTCGCCAGCATGTAGGTCAACGCTCGTCTCGCGGTACAAGCTCAGGGCAAAAAATCTCAAGCATGTAGGTCAAGCCGTTTCTTGCGGTACAAGCCCAAGGTGAAAATTCGCCAGCATGTAGGTCAAGCCTCGTCTCGTGGTACAAGCTCATTGCAAAAATTCACTAGCATGTAGGTTAAGCCTCATCTAGTGGTACATGCTCAATCCAAAAATCCCGCAGCATGCCAGTCAAGATACACTATTCCAGTTAAAGTTCCAATCAAAATCCGACCAACACTTCCTTCACCCCAATATCTCGCCCACAACCCACCAAATTTTATTCCTCCTCCAAACAAAATCTTTTTGGTAATCTCTTCCCTGCATGAACTCCCTAAATGTGGTAAAAACTAACTCTACTACTAACGGAGTTTTAGGAGGTTTTACTTTTGAAAAGGCTTTGTGGCATACTTCTTCTTTTGACTGTTACCTTTTCAGTGACTGGGGCCCAACAGGTGTCTGCAGCATATTCAAACGCCCCTATTCATTGGGGCTTTAAAAAGAGCAAAAATCATGAACCCGCCTCAGCAGGGGAAGAGTATGATAAACTACTCGCAAAATATGGCGCATTCTATATTGGGGATACGACGAAAAAAAACATCTACCTGACCTTCGACAATGGCTATGAAAATGGCTATACAGAAAAAGTCTTGGATGTGTTAAAAGAGAAGAAAGTTCCTGCGACATTCTTTGTGACGGGGCACTATTTAAAAGATCAGGCTGACCTTGTCAAACGAATGGCGAAGGAAGGGCATATCGTTGGTAATCATTCCTGGTATCATCCGGATTTAACAAGGGTAAGTGATGAGCGGCTCCGAAAAGAATTAGATTCCGTTCGGGAGGAAACCAAAAGGCTCACTGGGCAGGATGTTACTTATCTTCGTCCACCGCGAGGTATTTTCAGTGAACGAACCTTAGCTTTATCCAATAATCTTGGCTATCAAAGTGTATTCTGGTCGCTGGCATTCGTTGACTGGCATATCAACAACCAACGAGGGTGGGAGTATGCCTACAATAACATTATGAGACAAATTCATCCGGGGGCAATTCTTTTGTTACATACCGTATCGAGAGATAATGCGGAAGCGCTTGGAAAGGCAATCGATGACCTACGAAAAGAAGGTTATACCTTCCAAAGCTTAGACCAGCTCATGGCGGAAAAAACCATTAGAGAAGAGCTATTATTCGATTTAGATTAAACAAAAAGGACTTAGAGTCACGACTTCTAAGTCCTTAGTTTCAATGTCTAGCTCCAGGCGCCAACAGCTCTCTGGTCTTAGCAAATCGCTTCGGAAGGCAGAAAGCACTTCTGTCAGCGTCCGTCTTATGCTTGTTACGCGTCTTGCGCTTTTCTTGTTACATATATTTTTCAACCAATTCATAGCATCTTTCTTTGGTGACCCGTGCTTGAGTGTTTACTTTTACTAAAGCCTCCATGGTGCCGCCTTCGTATTGAGCTGCTTCTTCACTGGTTATTTTATATTTCTCTTTGATCCAACCACGTTGTTCTTCTCGTAACTTATCCATTTCATCAGTTGGAAGCTGTTTCTCTAATTCTTTCCAAATTTTATTTAGTTCGTCGTCCCAAATCTTATAGGTTTCTGCTGCGATTTCTTCCATTTCGATTTGTGTTTCACCCTCAGGCTTGTTTTCAATCTCTTCTTCAAGTGCAGTGAGTTCATTTAAATATTGTACCTTCAGAGGACTACTTTCAGCTGTCACTTCGGCGCTCGTGTCTTGAGTCTCGGTATCCACCTTTTCATCTGAAGTCTCTTCTTCTGGAGCCTCAACCTTCTCATTTGCTTTTTCAGATTCTGTCTCAGATTCCGTGCTTTTAGCTGGTTCTTCTGGCTGAGAGCTAGTCTCCTCATCTTTATTTCCACAGGCAGCCAACACTACCAACAAAAGTGTTAACAGTAAAAACTTTTTCATTGCAAAAACTCCTTGTCTAATTGTTCTTATGTAAAACAACGATATCATATCTTCAAATTATATCCTAAAAATGAGAAAAGAGCTGTAGGTCAGCTCTTTTTCGGTGTTACTTTTTTCTTCCGCCACGGTTTTATGAAGGAAATAATGAAAATAAAAATGGTAACGACGATCTGAAAATAGACCGCATATTGTCTTATGATGTGGTTCTGAATGAATTCAGGGTTAGTCAAGGCTAATTCTCGTTGAGTTTCCAGCAACTCCATATTGGTTACCATTAGCTTGTCTATAATAAAAATCCCGACAAATGTTTGGATCATATAGAGTACGAATTTCACGCCAACCCATCGATGCTTGAAAAATCCCCAGTTTGTAAAGAATCCATAGATGAGCCCCACTAATAAAGTACCAATTGCACCCCATCGAACGATATTATCACTGATGATTACAATATTTTTATATCCCAGGTAGGACTCACTAAATTCAGTAAAATCAAGATGAAGATTTAATGCGAGTGAGCTCAAAATACCTCCGAAAAATAATACCACTAGAAAAACGTGGATAATTTTTAACCATTTCATCCCTTTTGGTCCAATCTTTTTCACGTTTCAATACCTCCTAATATCTGAACAACAAAACTCATTTTACTCTTAGGAGAATCATAAAAAAATGTGCTACAGATGTAATTTTTGATACAACTGAGGTCCTATTATTCCGCAAACTTGAAATAGAAGGTAGAATGGAGAAAGGTAGTCTTTAGATGGGAGGAATACACCATGAACGCAAACATCCTTTTAATTATCGCCATTATTAGCGAAGTATTCGGCAGCTCGCTGCTTAAGGCAACAGATGGCTTTAAAAAGTTCCTGCCCTCAGTGGGAGTCATGATCGGGTATGGTCTAGCATTCTATGCATTATCACTAACATTAACAAAATTACCGCTCGGATTGGCGTATGCAATCTGGGCTGGAGTGGGGACAGCACTTACCGCATTAGTCGGAATCATTATCTATAAAGAACATGTCGATATGAAAAAAATTCTCGGATTTCTGTTAATCATAGGTGGCGTCATTTTACTCAATATAGGAGGGGGTCATTAGATGAAGGGATATCTCGTATTATCCATTTCAATTATTTGTGAGGTCTTTGCAACCGCGATGCTAAAAATGTCTGATGGCTTTACCGTATTTTTCCCCTCGGTGGGTGTCATCGTAGGATACGGACTTGCGTTTTATTGCCTATCCATATGCTTAAAAACACTTCCACTGAGTTTGGCCTATGCGATATGGTCTGGAGTAGGTACAGCACTAACAGCTATGATTGGTGCGCTTGTGTGGGAAGAGGTTTTTAGTGCTCTAAAACTAGCAGGCATTGTCTTAATAATCGGTGGTGTAGTTTTACTAAACTCCTCCAAAAGTACAGAAGAAATGGAGCACTCAAAAGTAAAGGCGCTTTAAAAAGAGCTCAAATCCCCCTATAATTGTAAGGGAATACATAATAAGGGGGAGTAAGGCATGGTTGGAGAATGGGAAAACGCAGAACCAGGGGTAAAACGAAAAATATTCCCACCGGGAGAATCAGTGATGATGATGGAGGTCCATTTTGAAAAAGATGCGGAAGGCTATCAACACAGCCATCCACATGAGCAGCTTACTTACGTCATGAAAGGAATTTTCCAATTCACTATCGAAGGGGAACAAACGACGGTGTCCCAAGGAGAAACCATTTTTATTCCAGGAAACCATAAACATGGAGTCGTTGCGTTAGAGGAAGGTATTTTACTAGATACCTTTACACCGCTTCGTGACGATCTTTTAAACAAATAAACGGAATAATCCTCTTGCTTGCAGGGGGATTTTTTTTGCGCTCAAATGGTATAATGTGTACTAACACTTATGAAGTGAGGTTGGTTTCCATGTGGGAGAAAACAGTGATTGTTCAGTCTCCATATGATTTTGATCGTGTCTTAGACAGGCTTTCAATAAATCCACTTATTAATCTAAATAAAGACGAACGTTTCGTGAAAGTACCGTTATATTTTAAAAATGAACCTTTGGTTGTCACGGTAAAAGCAACAGGGACAACGGATGGGCCAAGTTTTGTAGTCACAGGGTCTCAAAAGGATTCAATGGAATATGCGTTGCAGCACGTGTCTCATATTTTTCAATGGGACGTATCGTTGAAGGAGATCCAAGACCATTTTTTACAAACAGACCTTCGAGATATTTTCATAGAGCATCGCGGAACGCCATTGATATTGGATTTCGATCCGTATTTTTGCTTGATGAAGTGTATCATCCATCAGCAGCTCAATATGACATTTGCCTATACACTGACATCAAGGTTTGTGACCACATTCGGCGAAGAAATCGAAGGAACATGGATCCATCCTCGACCTGAGAAGATAGCTGAGTTGTCTGTTTCAGACTTAAGAGAGTTGCAATTCAGTGGCCGGAAGGCGGAATATATCATTGATACGTCGAGACTGATCGCCTCTGGTGAGATAACTCTTACGGATCTTCATGCCAAAACCGATGAAGAGGTCATGGACACGCTCGTAAAAATCCGCGGAATTGGAAAATGGACCGCAGAAAATTTTCTTTTATTCGCATTGGGACGACCAAATCTCTTCCCGATGGCAGATATCGGAATCCAAAATGCCATCAAAAAATTATACAATCTTGAAAAAAAGCCAACCTATGAACAAATGGAAGAATACAGCAAGCCATGGGAGCCATACTTAAGCTATGCCTCCTTGTATTTATGGCGAAGCATCGAATAGAAAGTTGTGTGTAATGATGAAACAACAAAAAGAAAACCAAGCAAAATTACAAGTGGGACAAACCTTTCCGCTTACAATAAAAAGACTCGGAATCAACGGAGAAGGCGTGGGCTATTTTAAAAGGCAGGTCGTCTTTGTACCAGGGGCGTTACCTGGTGAAGAGGTAGTTGTCGAAGCAACAAAGGTTCACCCGAAATTCTCCGAGGGGCGGATTAAAAAAATCCGCAAAAAATCAGAGCACAGGGTGAAACCACCATGCCCAATTTACGATTTATGTGGCGGTTGCCAGCTGCAGCATTTAGACTATCGTCAACAATTAAATGAGAAGCGGGACATTGTCGTCCAAGCCTTTGAACGATATAGCAAAACACCTATTGAAAAGCTCAATATAAAAGACACGATTGGCATGGAAAACCCGTGGAACTACCGGAACAAAAGCCAGTTCCAGGTAGGAATGGACAAGACAAAAGTGATTGCAGGACTTTATGGCCTAAACTCTCACAAACTGATTGATATCGCGGACTGCATGATTCAGCATCCAGCGACAAGCAAGGTCACGCAAACCGTCAAAATGATCCTTCAGGACCTGAAAATATCAATCTATAACGAGAGAAATCGAAAAGGACTTGTCCGAACTATCGTCACAAGAGTCGGCGTTCAGTCGGGAGAAGTACAGCTCGTCTTAATTACAGCGGGGAAAGAAATCCCACGAAAAAGCTTATTAATCGAAGAAATCACAAAACGTTTACCTGAAGTGAAATCAATTATCCAAAACATCAATGGACAAAAAACATCACTCATTTTTGGAGACGAATCGATTCATTTACACGGAAGTGAGGTTATTCAAGAAACCCTTGGAGACCTTTCATTCGAGCTATCTGCTCGTGCATTCTTCCAGCTAAACCCAGAGCAAACCGTCAAATTATATGATGAAGTAAAAAAAGCGGCTCAATTAACAGGCAAGGAAAAAATCGTTGATGCGTACTGCGGAGTCGGAACGATTGGGTTATGGCTTGCAGACGGCGCAGCAGAAATCCGCGGAATCGAAATCATCCCAGAAGCCATCGAAGACGCAAGAAAGAACGCCCAAAAACACGGCTTTGAGAATGCCACCTACGCAGTAGGAAAAGCTGAAAAACTCCTACCAAAATGGGTGAATGAAGGCTGGCGTCCAGACGTCATCGTCGTCGACCCACCACGAACAGGATGCGACGATCAATTCTTACAAACTGTGTTGAAAGTTAAGCCGAAGAAGATGGTGTATGTGTCATGTAACCCATCGACTTTAGCGAAGGATATTCAAGTGTTGTCGAAGCT
Organism: Bacillus sp. JJ1533; assembly: GCF_036965045.1. Taxonomy (NCBI): domain Bacteria; kingdom Bacillati; phylum Bacillota; class Bacilli; order Caryophanales; family Bacillaceae; genus Bacillus; species Bacillus sp. JJ1533. Next base: position 24,620 of record NZ_JBALOV010000002.1, read on the forward strand.
TTACCGGGTTGAGTATGTTCAGCCTGTTGATATGTTTCCGCATACGGCGCATGTTGAATGTGTGTCGCAGATAGTTTTGAGGGAAAATTAACCGGGTAAAATTGAAAATCGATAAGTAATCGTAGGAATACCGTTATTATCTACCTCAATGCGCTCAACAAAGTGATGGAGTATTTCCTCCGTTACTTCATGAAGCGGTAAAAAGCTGGTAATGGTATTCCTAAGGTTTTCAATACGTCCTAAAAATTCATCATGTCGGAGTGAAGCTTCAAGCCCACTCCTTTTAATATTTAATTCATTTATCCGTTCTTGATTTTCATCAGCAACTTCTCGATATTCTTCATGGGTGATTTGTTTTTCCGCAAGCATTTCAAGGTATCGTTTCTTTTTTTCCTTTGAAAGGTTAATTTCCTCATCAATTTTGTTTAACGTTTGCTCGACTTGTTTTTGTTTCTTTTGAGATTCTGCCGCAAGGTTTTTCAAATATTCCTTATCATTTATAACCAGAGCCATGTTATTAATGTCGAGAAGGATTTTTTCCTTTAAGTCCTTTTCTATTATTGTTCTTTGTGTGCAAGCAATTTTTCCATGACGAGCATAACTGCCGCAAATGTAGCCGGCACGATTTTGCCTATACCACATACCAGCTCCACAATCAGAACAATATAGGACATTGGTAAATAGATGCTTTTTTACCTTCGTATAATACTTCTTGCGACTTTTCATTAGCTCTTGTACGGTATCAAAGGTTTCTCGTGAAATTATTGCCGGGTGTGTATTTCTTACAACAATTTGGTTCTCTTCTGGAATACTGTGCCTGGACTGGGAGGTGACACTTCTTGTCGTCTCCCTTCCTTGGACTAAATCACCTGTATAATGCGGATTACTTAGGATTTTTTTAATAGTTGAACCGTGCCAAAAACGACCTGCATTACTCTTCCGTGCTACCTGAGAGGGTGTTGGGTACCCCTTTTTAGAAAGAGAACGAGCAATGGAATCGAAACCCCTTCCACTTAAATATAAATCGAAAATGCTCTTAACAACTTCAGGCGTATTATCAGCTGCAAGAACAAGCTTCTTATCAACTACCTTATATCCGTAGGGAGCATTTGAACCATGAAAATCTCCTCTTTTGGCATTTGTATTTAGAGCAGCTTTAATACGTTCAGAAGTACGCTGTGATTCCTGTTCATAGACCCAAGCATACAAGCCGAACATATGAATATTACCCTCAAGTGAATTAATCGCATTGTCAAAGGTGATGATGTGAATGTTATGCTTTTCGGCAATATCCTTAATTTCATATGAAAGCTTACCATTCCTTGCTAGTCGAGAAAGTTCCTTTGAGAGGATGACATCGAACTTATGCTGCTTTGCGTCCTCAATCAATTGCCGCAAGTTTTCCCGCTTTTTATCTTTTGTACCTGATTCCACATCAATATAAAAACGAAACAAATCCCATCCTTTCTCCACGATTATGTTGTAAAAGAACCGCTGCTGATTATCAAGAGACGTTTTCTGCTCTTCTTTATCCGTCGATACACGAATGTATACTGCGCATTTCAATCATCTCAACTCCAATATAAAATGTTGAGATGTAGTAATGTTTACCTGGGTACTAATATTGTCATTTTTTATGTAAATAAAACATGTCGGTTATTGAGGATGCGCTAAGTTGAAAAATATCCACATAATAAGACCAACTTATTATTTCAAGTTGGTCTTTATGGATTGTCCCAATTGATGGAGTAAAAACATTATCTTATCTGATGTTCAGCCAGTAGAGGCATTTAATAATCATTAACCATTATTATTCTTTTTTTTGTTTGCTGGCAAAATTGGTGGCTTTGCTGGTGGTCTTTGAGTACCTTCAGAGAAATGATGTTTCGTAGCATTTTGGCTTTGTTTACTTTCTTTTTCTTTACTCATTTATATCTACCTCTTCTACTTGATTATTATTAATAGAGTCTATTAATTCATACAAAGCTGATTGGTCAATTTCATTAATTACTATTTTAGCTTCTATGTCAAAAAAACGACGTAGTATTGGGAGGGTTTTACCTTCAAGTAAACCATCTTCTTCAGTTAATTCCTTAAACCCTTTAATAAATTCTTCCCATGAATCCGTCTCCTCAATAATAAGTTGAAATTTCGAACTAGAAGATGCAGGTGCATAAGTAATGGAACCATAGAATTTGTCATTTGGAGCATCTATAAAATATATTTCTGCTACTAAGGGATATTCGCCGTCATTATTAGCAATTTGCGAACTGTGATGTAAACTAAAAAACTTATGGAATGCTGATGTATCATCCGATAACTTAGCAAAGTTTCTTCGTTTTCTCAATGAATTAATAAATTTAAGGAAATATTTGTAAACATATCCAGATGAAAAAGATACTAAGAAGCAAGACACAACGATTGTAATAATAAAATAAAAGACAAATACAAAACTTTCAATGTTTTTCATTAAATCCTTAACATTGACTACTAAATTTATTCCAAGCTTAGAAAAGTTGATATCAACGCTCTTAAGAAATAAATCTGTAAGCAAATATAGTAAATCAAAAAAAACAACACTAAGTATGACTGATGGAACCCATAGTATAGCTGATAATGCTAGTAACTCCGTTTGTTCCTTTTTTTCATTATTGCTTATACCTAATTTTTGCATAAGTATATAAGTAAGTATTCCAGGTATTCCAAGAACAATAAAACCAAATAAATTATCCATTAATTGAAACTCCAATTGTTTAAGTATTCTACATCTGCACCAACCAAGAACCTATTACTTGAGGGTCTTCACTTCTAGGAACTGGAGATGCAGTAGCTATTTTTACGATATCTGTATAACCAAAAGCCTCACCAAATACAATAGCGTATTGTTTTTCTAAGCCAGGGACAAATTTTATTAGCTCCTGATTATTGCTTGTTAAGTTTCGGTTAATAAATTCTATATCCATTTTGTTTGTTATCCTATGGACAATGAATGAATTTAATTGAGAAATAATAGATTTCGTTAACTCGGATGGTCTTTGACTTGAAATGATTAAACTAATGCCAAATTTCCTTCCTTCACGAGCTAACCGCTCTATGTAGTAGGTTCCTAATTTAAATTCATCTTTTTCTTCTTCATTAATATAGCGGTGAGCTTCTTCAAAAAGTATTACTATACTGTTAATGGTTTGTGTTCTCCTATTATTCACTGCCCACTCATACACTAATTTCGAAAATAAAAACATCACAACATCAAGCTCATCTTTTTCGAAATCAGCTTCAATTAAAATAATTTCTTCATCGGATTCCATTATTTCTTCGATTGTATTGCTAGTCCCATCTTTCCATTCAATAATAGAAAAAATTCTTTGGTCATCAGAGATTGTCTGAATTCTATTTAGCATGGTAGAGCACCAATTAAACCACTGGCTAGCCTTAAAGTTATCAAATTCTCCAGTATCATTTCCATCTCTATCTTTCTTCTTGGCAGTATTCCAAAGATATCTGTTAATTTCTTGATGGAGGTCGGAAAATAAAAACTTGCGCTGCCCTACTGAATCACTCTTGCTTCTGAGTGATTTGATACAATTTTTTAGTATAGGTGCTTGTACACCTAGGCTTGCTCCGAGAAATCGAAAATACTCAGTAAAACTCAAATGGTAGTGTGGTAAATTAAGTTCCTCTTTTCTAATTTTCTTTACAGAAAAATCTGTCCCCTGAAATGCCTGTTCATATTCATCATTTGAATCAAAAATAATTACTTTAGGTTTTGCCTCTACTTTGTTTCCTTCTCTATCAGTTAGTCTTCTTTTCAACCCCTGAATAACAGAAGCTACTGTACAGCTTTTCCCAGTACCTGTATTCCCGAACACCCCCATATGTTTACCGAAAAGGATATCTGGATTTGCTGAAATATTCATTTGATTATCTTCATAGCTAATCCCAATCTGTAATTGATATTTGGAGTTCACACGGACAACAGATTGATACATAAGTCGATTTATTGAAAACACTTCGCTCCCGATTATAGGAAATGTGTTTATTCCGGAATCGAAACTATGTAAAAAGTCGTCATAGATTCCAACAAAAGTAGCTTCTAATATAAATGAATCTTGGTGTTGAATGAAGATGTCTTCCTGATTCAGTGTGTTTTTATCAAAAATTTTTGTTATCCTAGCAACAATCTTCTTACCATTAGGTAAAACGCTATAAATCATCTTATTTATTGAAACAACGTAATCGTTTATACCGTACTTTAAAACTAGTTTATTAGCGACATCATTCTCCATTATTTCAATGTGAATGGTTAATCCTTCTATTTTGATTATTTTTCCAATTTTTACATCTCCATCATACATAGCTAACCATCTCACTTTTTAATCTCTTAAGTGTTTCAAGAATTACCTTATCCGAATTATCAACATTTGGATAAGGAACTAAATAACTCGTAATATATTGAAAGTCCCCTAAGAAATTACCAAAGAAAATCGTTATTCTAGAATCTTCTTGGCTTCTTTCGATTAATCCCTTAAGAAACGGAGATATGTTCTCATCTGATTTTGTTGAATAAGAAAAAATAATTAGATTGAAGTCAGGGTTAGATAAAGCATTTGTAATAATATCATTGACATGTTCATCCAGAAAACTGTATCCCATTACTAACAATGTAGAGTTTGGCTTATTACAAAATTCAATAAATTGCCTGAACATTTCACTATATGGTAAATCTAGTGAATATGTTTTTTTGGATTGTACTGGATAAATTATACAATCAGGGATAGTGATGTCGTTAACTTCCTCAGATAGTTTATTAAAATTATATTGTGTTTCAGATATACCATAAGGGGGCTTGTCATTATCGAATATCCAGGATAAGGAACCATGCAATTTAAATAAATTTATCCCTTTTGTAAAAGATTTTCCCCCGTCAGAATATTGAAGATGTGTATCCAAATGAAATGAAGCAGGGTTAAAAGACCGATAGTGAAAACCTACAAACCCATTATTCACATGGATTCCCAGCTCTTCCGCAGTTTTTTCAATTAATAAATCATAATTTAGAGTGAATAAATTGACTTTTTTTATTTTTGAACCTCTTGACACTAGTTTTTTTAAAAATGTTTTATGAAGGTGATTAATCTTATAATCGACTGTTAGAACAAAGTTTTTAATAAAAACTCTTTTAAAATTTTCCACTAATGTATCTAGTTGATTATTGATTGTAGTATCTTGAAGTACATTTTGATAGTATGATAGCATTTCATACAGTGCATCTAATGCTTGTTCGGGGCGCTTCTTTGCTAAAGTATGTATTACAGTTTCTAGTTCACTTTGATTGTTGACTGGCTCTGTAAATTTAAATCCTTCCAAAAGTAAACTATGTTCATTTTTTTCATTTGTATTTATTGCCTTTGAACCGGCATATAATGAACAACCATTACTCATCAGTACATGCAAATTTTCGCTTTGAAGGTATTTATTTAAAATATCGTTTCTAATAATTTGTGTTTTTTTCTTAAGTAATTCTCTTATTTTTTCTATAACTTTGTCATCTGTGTTGATGGGTCTTTCTTTAAAAAAGTCACGATAGAAGTAGCCCTGAATAATATCTACTAAATATTTATGAAACCCATTGTATTCTTCCTCGGAAATCTGTTCTAATTGCTCTTTCTTAAAAAACTCAAGAATTTCTTCCTTTTCAAACTTAATCGAATGGTTAATTTGGTTAAATATATATTCGTGCATTACTAAGCCTCCTTATTGTGCTCTAATAAATATTTTGTATTTTCCGTCGTTGAATGCATATCCCTCATTAATTAATATCGGCACAACATATGACGCTATCGCTGTTTTTGTAACATTCGCCATCAACCATTCACCTAAGCTATTTTTCGGAGGATTGGCTCTAGAAGCACCAATCGCCAATGTATGTCCATCAAACTTTTCGAGAAGTGTAGAATAATGACTGCCGGCTACTTTTACCTTCCAACCATCTCCAAAATAAATAGTAGTGCCTTCCTTTATTGAACCTTCATAATTGAATGGCTTTTGTTTTACTAAGGTACATAGTTCTTTCATTGGTATTCACCCCGTCAATTTAGAGACCTCTTTATTTGTTTCGGGTCGAAATGAAATTTTGCAGAACTGTTCTTAATTCACCAAATGTTTTACATTCATGCTTCACAAACAAATCCCAGACAACATCTGAATTTTTGTAACCAATCACGGGCATGAACGTGGTCCATAATTCCATTTGTTGTGACTGGGTTAAACCGATTCGTTTTTTTAGAAGCAACTTAAGGCTATCATAAGAAGATACTCTCATTGTTTCTTGGTTACTGTTTAATTTTTGCTCAGATATTTGCTTTAGGATTTTTCGGCGCTGCTCCTCTTGTTCCAACCTTTGCTGCATCAATTGCTGCTTTTTAAACTCCTCTTGCTCCAACCTTTGCTGCATTAATTTTTGCCGTTTTTCTTCCTCTTGCTGCTGCCGTTCTTTTTCAATTCTTTGTTGCTCATAAAAATCGAATTGTAGCTGCTTGAATTTTTGAATAAATTCATTTTGGTACTGAGCTTCTAGTGTGGGGTTGCTCAAAAGGAATTCATTTTTTATTAGAACCGCATCAGAAAATGGAATTTCATATCCATCCCCTAGAAGGAATGCCCGGTAAGGCTTTATAAGACGGTCTTTTAAGAACCGTTGGACTTTGACTACAATTCTGTCTTCGTTAGAATAAATGTAATACATGCTTCGAACATCAATTGCAATGTTTTCCGTTGATACAGGATAATTAAAATATTTAAAAAACATTGTGTCCTTCATAAGGGAAGCAAGTAAAGAATCCCATTCTCTATCTTGATTTGTTTTTGCCGCAATTGTTAATTCCGCATCCCATAACACTATGGAATTTTTTTCTCTTTCAATTGCTTGTTCCTTCTTTTCTACAAACCAAATAGGTTCCATACCTTGTTCCAGAAAGTATTGATGCCTTTTACTGATTGTATTTGAAAGTTTATTATCAACTAACGAATTTACGTTGGTAATCACTGAAAGTGCAAATTCCCTATCGGCAACCTTTACCCAAATATCCGGAAATTCTTTCAAGTCAGGTTTTGCCCTGAAGCCATAGTCGACCTTTATCATTTTATTATTCTTAGCCTGATTCGATATTTCATCATGGAGAATAGCTTGTATTGCATTATGGATTTTTGTTTCCCTTTCAATCTGCCTACTATACCTTTTCTCTGCCTGGTCTATTTTTCTGGATTCTTCACAAGCCTCTGAATGCTGATGTGAAAAATATATTCCTTTCGTATCGCCATATTTGACTATTAGTTTGGCTTTACAATGGGGGCATTGGAAAAGGTCTTTATCAGCTAACTTCTTAAAATTATTCACTTCTTCTTTGGTTGTAGAATATGGAAGCCTATATAATTCGTTATCAATTACATGCAGCGCCTCTCTCAAGAATCTTCACCTCTGTTGTATTCTATTTAATAGATGTTCCAATTTTAGAAGAGAGTACAATGAATGACTCCCTTTTTTAATTTATTTTTCTTCCAACCAATTTTTGAAGGCATCAAGGTCTATGCCTTTTTCTTTAATAACTCTCATAACCTCTGCCATTTTCATTTCATTAAGTTGATTGCTGTCTAGTAGCAAACGTTCATCAAAATAAATTTCTGCTTCTCCCTTAGATTCCATTTTCTTGATAGTCTGATATACCTTATCCACGCAACGAATTTTGAATACTTTTCCTGATTTCAAATTACGGTATATAATTCTACGCTTATCTTCCATTTTGATAATCCTTTCTTTTATTTGTTCCAGATGTATCTCTATACAACTATTAAATTAAGAAAGGAATCTATCTAATGAACGTTATTTTCCTTTCTTGTGGATTAGGCTTGATAGTCTTCCATCCTGCGCTCATCCATGCTCTTGCTTGAGAATGAGTATTATCGTTTCGCCAATACGCGTCATAAACAAATGCAGATTCAGGCAGTTTATTTCCTAGAATCGTTTCGAGTTCTTCAAAAGTAAGCGTTATTTGAGAAATTTCTTTTTTAGCATTTAAAAAATCAAATAATATAGACCAATTAACCCTGGACAATAGATTCCTTCCTTTCCTTTTACAATGATTCCCTTTTTTACAAGAATCTTATATTAAGAGAGGAATGTCAATCCTACATGAAACGAAAAAACAACAATTATAGCAAATTATTATTGGGCTTTGTTTAACTTTTTATAAAAGTCACATTGGTAAAAATTAATCATAAAGGCGAATGAAAAAAGTTCGATTTTCCGTCCATTTTAAAGACGAACCCTATAAAATGACGATACAAAGTTGATAAACAAGGTAAATGGACAACCTTTTGATGATTAAAGCAAATCTCAATTAAAAAGTAAAAAGCGATATTATAGCAAATTAGCTTTCTCTTTTGTAGGAAATTCGAGAAAACTTTTGCTCAAAAAAATTATTTTTGATTTTTAAAAAATAATTTCGATTTTCCATCCATTTTAATTTTCAATTTTGTATTATGACAATACCAAGTTTGGAAAACAAATTGACTAGTCAAAAAAACAACTAGATTGGAGTGAACAACCATGAAAAAGCAAATCAAAGGTCCCGTTCAAAGGATTAGAAATAGTAACAACAGAAAAATTGAATCATTACATAAAAGATAAAACAAGGAGTGAAAAGAAATGGATAGCCGCATCAGCTTCTTATATAGCCGACGAAAGGAAATCGAAGAGGCAAGCTCCAAAAATAACGTGTCTCCCGAATTGCTAAAAAGGTTTTGGAATTTAGGTTCCAAGTGGGATGGTGAAAAACAACATGAGTAAAAAAAGACTGGGGCAATTAAGGCTTCCTGGCACAAAGACATATAAGTTGGTCGTCCCGCGGAAAGATGTAAAAAGTGCAGATGTCTCTTTCCAATTGGAGCTTGATTTATACATAGAAGATACTAAGTAAGTATACATTAACCACTTTCAGTCAATTCTGTGATTATTGATTGGAGGTGGATGAAATGAAATACAAAGTCAGGAAAATCGAGGTAGTTGAAGAGTCAAATGAGCTTGGAAGCATTTTTATAGAAAGGCTTATCGAAAGAATGCTTTTACAGGAACTAGGGTTATCTCCGACTCTTCAAGCCATTATTTTAAATAAACATTACAAAGAAAAGGATGATATCAATGTTAATAAATAAAGCGACAAATGGCGAAATGAAAATGAAAGTGTTCTTCAGAAGGGCAAGGGAAGCAGGTCAACTTGAAATGCAAATGCAAGCTGATTATCAATATCGGAAAAGCTTGATGCCACATGAATTCATTGAAATTAATGTAGGCAATGTTTCTACGACCAAATTTAAAGAAAGAAGCTGCACCCGTCAATTATTAAAACTTATAGAGCTCGGCAATGTGGATACTTTGTATGTCCACGATGAAAGTCGTCTGACTCGAAATATGTCAAAGCATTTTGAATTAATGGCTTTGCTTAATAAGCACAATGTCCGACTTGTTTATACCGGTTCCTCTGAAATTGATATGCCAAATAAATTATTGGGGCTGTGGGAGGGATTTAAAATTGGCTAAGAACATTGACTCTAACGGGAAATTAAAGGTCTTTTTAAGACGTGTAAGTACCGAGAACCAAAGCCTTGAGATGCAGGTTGCTGCTGATAAAAAATACCGGGATGCTCTCGATGAAGATGAATATATTGAGGTGAATGAGCTTGGTGTATCGGCAAATAAGGTGAAACTGAAGGACCGGGAGAAAATGCTGGAGGTTATATCGATTATAAGTCAAGGCAAAGTTAATACCCTTTATGTTTATGACCGCAGCCGACTAACAAGAAATTTTTATGAATACCTTGAAATGGTGGATTTGTTCATCACGCATGACGTTAAGGTAGTATTTACTTCGGCAGATTCAAGTTATCCATCTTTCAATTCCAATTATCTAATTGAAGGTTTCAATGGAATATTAATAGAAGAAGAGGGGAAATCAATTGCTCGTCGGGTTGCAGATGCACACCGAAAGCTCCCGCCAAGGAAATTTGGTTACGATACGCACAAAGATGACCAGGGCAAGAAGTCTTACACTCTTCAAAAGGAGCAAAAAAATAATATATTCCAATTGTTTGAAAAGGCTAGAGATATTGGTGATACAACGGGATTCATTCAACTTATTTCAACATTTTCTAGTCTAATGAAAAAGCAGCCAACTGATATCGTGCGAATACTAACAGACCCCTTTTATGCCGGCTGTGAAAAAATAAGTACATATTTGAATTCGCTAGCTTATGTTGAACCGGTTATTACTAAAGATATTTACCTTGAAGTGCAAGAAGTAATTGAGCCATTCGTTGAGAAATTGCAGCAAAACATAAGCGGACGAAGTGATGAAAATATCCTGCTTCCAATGTGCGGGATTTGTAAAAAAGGTATGAAATACCGGAAAGATAAAATTGGGGAATCAGGCATTTATACTTGCTCAAATAAGCATAAAAAAATCTGTATAAGTGTTGATGATTACAATGATATGTTGCTTAAAAGCTGCACAATGGTCTTTGAAAATTTGAATGAGGAAAAAATCGAGAAGAAAGCCATTCAATTGATAAATGACCTGCTAGATAACTTGGAGAACGAATTTGAAGCTGTAAATCGAAAAATTGATTATATTGAGGCTCAAATTGCGGCAATGCCTACTGAGAAATTTCTATCCAGGCAATATGAAAAAGCCGAATTAAAACTATTAATGGCAGAGAAACAAAAAAGAAAGGAACTAAGGGAGCAACTTTTACTTTGTGAAAATTACCAGAATAAAGTGAAATACCTGGTGAGTAAGGTCAAAATAAAAGATTGCTTAAAAAACGAAGAACTTATGAATTTAGTAAGTTTAATTATTAAGGATTGCTTTGTTAATGAATCGACATTGGCGTTTAACCTTTACTTTAATGAATACCTGGACAATGAACAGTTAGAAAGGATGATTGCAATATGAGCAACCAACATGGCGGCAGTCAAAAAAAACCTCATGAAAAAAGAAAACTGGCAGTTGCTTCAATAAGACGTTCTTCGCACAAGCAGGATGGGAATCAGTCGTTTGAAATTCAAAGAATGGCAATTAAGGATTATGCCGAGAAGCAGGGTTACTATTTGCCAGAGGAATTTATCTTTTACGATAACGCGCAAAGTGCTTATCGTAAAAATGCCAGTAAGCGCAAAGGCTTAAACAAGATGAAAGAAATTGTCCTTTCCCATAATGTTAGTGCGATTATATTTTATGATTTTTCACGCATTGATAGAAAAATTTACTCTTTTGTATCCGAATTTTACACGGATGTCATTGCAAAAAAGCCGCACCTTAAATTCTATACAACTACAAAACAAGATGAATGGACACCTGCTGATTTAGACGTAAAACTTCACCTAATTATGGCAAATGGAGAATCCAATGATAAATCAAGAAGGGCAGTTGATGCTCAAAAGACAAACATAGATAAGAAGGAACGCCCTGGTTCAACCGTTCCATTTGGCTATAAGCAAATTGAAAAAAAGTTGGTTCCAGACGAAAATGCTCCGATTGTCCTTTTTATTTTTTACCTGGCTTCCTGGGGGCATTCAATTCAAAGGATTACGGATATTTTAAATGAAGCTGGTATTCCATCTCCGTCAAAGAAACAATGGCGGACAAGCAGTATAGAAAGTATCCTAAAAAATCAAGCCTACGGGGGTAGTTTAAATTGGACATTCCGCCGAAATAACATTCATCAAAAAGAGCACTTAATTGAGCAAAGTCACGTTGCAATTGTTCCAAGTTTATTCTTTAAACTCATAGAGGTAAATCGTGAACTAAAGAAAAAGTACAACAAATTGGAAACCCCTTTTTTGTTCGGTAGTCTACTAGCTTGCAAAAATTGTGGCAACCATTTATTGCACCGGAACAGCTCCACTAAGAAAAAAGGTGCAAAATACAATTATCTTAAGTATTTCTGTACGAATTGCTCGTATGAAATGGATATCGACATATTGAATGAAAAACTGTTGGGCTATATCCAACAACAGTTATCAGTGTCTGTAAAAATAAATTCCGATACAGTCATCAATAATCTTAACGAGTTTATTCAGTCACTTCAGGAACAATTGGATGTACTGAAGGCAAAGGAACAAATTGTTTTAGCAAATGAAAAGGTTGCTGAAAGTCATCAGGAAAATCAATTAAAGGGTGTCTTCAGCAATGTTAAAACCAGATTTAAAAATGAGATTAATCAAATCGAACAATCGATTAAAGAAATCGAAATCCTTCTAAGTCCCGCGGAACTAGAAGTGTTTATGAATAGTTTTCAAAATATCGATATTTGTAAATTATCACAGACAGAGCAGCGATTAATTTTATTGAACTTCATAAATGAAATAAGAGTTAGCTTTAAAGGTGAGTCCAATTTCGAATTTGATATTCAATTTAAAGTTAATCCAATTTCATTTATCACCAGATAACGTAGATGGAAAATCGAACTTTTACAAATTCATTGGATGGAAAACCGAACTGACAATACATAATCGAATAATCAATAAAAGCCTGAATGGGCAAGTGCCGGCATAATTACGGCATTTTAATTTAAAGAGTTCGGTTTTACTTCCGTGAAGGTATGCCATTATGGTTATAATATCGGAATTCTAGTAACCATTATGGGCATTAAATCGGAATTACATACATAATAATAAGACTTTCTGGGGGAATACAAAATGGAAATTTCACGAAGATTTGATAAAAATGGTGACTCTTTTGAAAAGATGTTCCAAGACTTAATAAATTCCAAGGTAGATGACTTTGTAAACAAAAAATATATACATAAAATTGATGGTTTAGAGAGAGGGGAATAAAGCATGTTGAGAGTTGGCGCATATGCTCGGGTTTCGACGGGAAGAGAAGAACAGGATACGTCATTGGTAAACCAGAAATTGATGTTTGAAAAGTACATTCAGGACAAAGGGTGGACATTTGAAAAGTATTATCAAGATAGGAAGACTGGTACCAAAGCAAAACGACCAGAACTGATAAAATTATTATATGATATCGAACAGAAAAATATTGATGTTGTATTGGTAAAGGATTTATCCCGTTTGGCACGTAATGGTGAGCTCTCTTACAAGATTGCCAATCTTGCGAAAACAAACGGTGTCCATATCATTTCTTTGGATGGAATGGTCAATACAATGGAAAACAATATGGATATGCTGGGGTTACTTGCCTGGATGTATGAAAAGGAGTCCCAGAATTTAAGCCAAAAAATTAAAAGCGTGAAAGAAGTTGGAGCTTCCACTGGAAGGTATCAAGGCTCAACACCGCCATACGGATATTATGTTGAAGATGGGAAGCTTTATATAAGAAAGGACGAAACCCCATCTATTGTAAAACGGATTTTCCAAGAATATATAAATGGAACCGGCGTTGATACAATTGCAAAAAATTTAACTTTGGATGGCGTACCAACACCTGCTCAAGTGATTAACAAGAAAAATGCGGGAACAGAGTGGATGAGTAATACTGTTAAAACAATACTATCCAACCCACATTATACTGGGGATTTGGTCCAATGCCGGACCACTACAATTAGTGTTGTTAGTACAAAAAGAAAGTCAATTGATGCGGATGAACAAAAAATTGTAGAAGATACTCATGAACCCATAATTATGAAGGATGTCTTTAAAGCTGCACAAAAACAAATGATGCAGAGAAAAAAGAATTTAACGGCACCTAAAGCACATCTATTTACCAATGTTGCCTACTGCGCTGATTGTGGCAGAGGAATGTGGTTCCGGTCCGACAGAAAGGGATATATTTGTGGCTTTTATGGCAGGTATGGGAATGAAAAATGTACCTCCCATACAATAAAGGAAAATAAGTTAACAAATGCTATTACTCATGATTTTAGCGATTTTTTAAAGGGAATAAATCTTGAAATGTTATCAAAACATTTTCAGCAGAAAATTGAAAAGTCATTAAAAAAGAGCACAAGAGAATTAGAGAAAATCGAGAGCAAAATAAAAATCCTACAAAATCGGAAGTTAGCCTACATTCAGATGAGAGCCGATGGAGATATTAAGACGGCGGAAGATTTTGAGGCTCTCAACAGTAAAAATAATAGGGAATTAGAAGAATTACTGACTCAAAAAGAGCTGCTTGAATCAAATGCAAGTCACCATAAAATTGACCTGGATTGCATTAAAGAAGATTTCTTACTGTATCTTTATTCACCGGATATCTTGCCGGAATTAATTCATCGATTTATTTCACGGATTGAGATTAAAAAAGATGGTACACCAAGAATTTATTATAACTTCCAGGCACCAGCAAAAAACTTAATAGCTTAAAAAAATAAAGCCACGAGTAGTAGTTACTATTCATGGCTTTATTTTTTCTGGATGCTCTCATGAACGGCAATAACATTTTGCCTTACAAGCAAAATAAATCAATATTAATATATTTTACCCTGGGTCTTTATCAGACCCAAGGCACCCGTATTTAAACTATATTTTAGAAACTTCTTAATTAGCCACTGAGTGATAATACCGGAAATAATACTAGAAATAATACCAATAGTAATTTCAATAATATAATTCAAACTGTTGGATTCTTTATTGGTTTCTGAAATCAGTGTATTAGTACAAATCATGTAATCTCATTCGAAAAATTCTTTTACTTGTTGGTACATATAATTTTTATTTAACCAGAGGGCTTGCTTAACCATATAATTATCTGTCAAAATATCCTTCATATCCTCAGGTCTATAATTCCAATTTGCAGGAGAGGGTAGCCGGTCTGAATTTTTACTTTCAAAGTAATCCGACTCTTTAGCTGAAGGTCGAATGTGAAGAATTTGAGGACCACTCACTTGGCTCGGCAAATTGTTCTCTATTATGTAACCTTTCTTATTGGAGGCACGTTTAAACGTTAACTCGACACCATTTATGAGAGTTTGTTTAATTATTTCCCATGTTTCTTTGACAGTTCCCATGAGTTCGTTTTCTGGCATATACCAAAATTTTGCACCCCTAAATATCTCTCCTTCTGGTGTTTCCTCGTAAACAACTAATAGGAATTTTGTTGTGGAAAGATAGTCATACACTCGAGTATCTTCCCAATCAAGGTTACAAATATCTTTAATGAAGCTAACATCAGATTCAAGTTTAAATCCTTCAGTTGTGAGTCTGTTTTCGGATGCTTTCTTTCTCTGATTAGATTCTACGGTAATTGTTTTAACAGCAATTCCAGCCTTTTTAAACTCATCTGTTTCTTCTAAATCACCTTTTAGATTAAACATCTTCTGCGCAATTAGCCGTGAACTTGCTTTGTCATTCTTTTTTTTGATTCTAACACCAAATTTTTGTGCTAGGTCTTTTTTATACATATTGTAGAACGGTTTAAACTGATTGAGAATGATTTGTTCAAACGTTTTGTGTTTTAACTCGGATAAATCTTTTATGACATGCTCTTGAGTACCAATTTGCTTAGCATCGATTTTTTTATGTAGTTCAGGATAGTCATTTTGATAAGAAGCGTAAGTAATTGAACTCTTTAATTCGCCCTGTACAATTCGCTTCGTAATTTCCTTCATGTACGTTGGTCTTAAAGAAAAAGCTCGTCTATGTGCTTTCTTATCACTACACGGTTGTTTTGTCTGATTCTCTTCAGTTTTACTTCCTTTTGTCACTGCTCCAAGGTATTGTGTCATACCTTCGGAAATGTCCTCAGCCCTCCCCTGACGAATCATATCCATAATAATGTTCCAATCATTTTCAATGATTGCCCAATCATCATCTGGTAAGTCCTTCAAATTAAAAAGAATAGAGTGGGTCATTAAGAAATCTGGATAGATTGGGTATGGCTTTCCTTCGAATTGAAAATAATCAACTGGATTATATTTATACAACATGAGTTCTATAAGTTTTGACTTTTTTAAAAAGGAAGAATTCTGAAAATCCCTCTTATATTCTTCATTAAAATCAAAAATGTTAAGAACTAGTCTTTCTTTGGCAGCCCAAGAATTTTCTTTTTTGAAAAATTTAAGCCCGGCACATTTGAGTTCTACACCTAGATTTTTGAAGTCAGCCTCAGGTCGACTGTTATTCGCTAGTCCGAACCAATCTTTTTCAACTGCATTCCCAAGCCAACCTTTATTTCTTGGGCTAGCATACCACTTATCAACATTCTCCTGTGTGACAAGCTCCTTTATCATTTTACCAACAGCAGCTTCACCACGTTCTTTTATTTCTCGAATTGTTTTATATTCTTTATCCATCGTCGTCTCCCTAATAGAAAATTTTATTCAACTTTATTATAAGTTACCTTCAAATTTTTGTCTGTTTAGGTTATAATTATTCGGTGATACGATATCCCGTATTATTGAAGGGAGCAAAAGGTATGATTAAACTACGCTTGAGTGAAATTCTCAAGGAGAGAGAAATGCGCCAAAAGGACTTAGCAAAAGCTAGTGGGCTCCGTGAGAGTTCTATTAGTGATATGGTTCGTGGCATTCGTTCAACAGTGAACTTAGAACAACTCGAGAAGGTAATGGACTGTTTGGAAATTACCGATTACAACGAAATCTTTGAGAAAGTTGAGGAAAAAGTGAATGTCTAAGTATAAAGTATTTTCAATGTTTGATGGGGTTGGAGGCTTCGTAGTAGGTCTTGATAACGCCAACTTAACACTCAAAGAACCGTTCTTTGAAACAACACACACTAATCAATTTGAACCCTCTCGTAAATCACAAGATGCCTTTGAAGTAGGTGTCTATAATTATCCGCATGTTCAACACAGTAATGACGATATCATGCAGGTCTCAAATAAATATTTCGAGGAAATGAAAGCTCAAGGTGTAAACATGATAGTTGGTGGGTTCCCTTGCCAAGACTATTCTGTTGCTCGTTCTAAAAAACATGAAATGGGTATCGAAGGGAAGAAAGGTGTTCTCTTTTGGGAAATCATTCGTGCGGTTAACCATATCAAACCTGAATATTTGATTTTAGAAAACGTTGACCGTTTATTAAAATCACCATCTTCACAACGTGGACGAGACTTTGCAATTATGCTTGGGGCTTTTGCTCAACTTGGTTACTCTGTTGAATGGCGTGTGATTAACGCAGCAGATTATGGGCGCTCTCAACGTCGCCGCCGTGTGTTCTTTTATGTGTATCGAAATGACACACCATTTGCCTTGGCGATGGATGAAAAGTATGGCAAGCCTAAGAAAGAGAAAAATATCATGACATATGATGAAGCAACTTTCGATAACTACATCTTTCAAGATGGATTGTTCGCTCGTCAATTTCCAATTAAACAAGAGGCATACAAGAAACGGCGCTACTCGGATACATTGTCTGATAAAGACATCCTCAATGAAGAGTACATCGTAGACATTTCTGACAATTTTACAGGTACTATTTGGAATACTGGTATTATGCGTTACGGTCAATACTTCACGATTGATACGGAACCAGTTATGGAAGCACCAAAGACATTGGGTGAAATTGTTCGGGAAGCGAAGGAATATTATGTACGTGAACATGGTGAAGAAGAGTACAACCAATATATCGCAAATTACCAGTTTGACGATGACAATCCAAAGCTTAAAAAATTTGAATACTTACGTGGTCCTAAAAAAATTAAGCGAGTAGCTGATAACGGTCATGAATATACCTTTAGTGAAGGTGGGATGAGTCCGTATGATTCTCTCGACTTGCCGGGACGCACAATGCTTACAAGTGAAGGTTCTGTAAACCGTTCAACACATCTGCTTAAAGTCGATGGAAAATACCGACTGCTTACACCGATTGAAGCTGAATTATTGCAAGATTTCCCACCAGACTGGACAAAATTCAAAAAGGATAGTCTTGGAAATGTCTATGAGGTTTCAGACCGTATGCGTTTGTTCTTCATGGGGAATGCCTTAGTTACAGGAATCGTTGAACGTATAGGAATTGAGTTAGGAGAAATCGTACGTGAGTACAATACAGTAGAAGTTTAAGTTAATAATGTTTGTTTTTAAAATAATTCATACACAAGTACAACAAGAAGAAGGACTCATAATCGAGTCCTTTTTGTTATCAATAAAGATGCATTATTAAGATGGGCTGTATTGTAAAATTAGAAATGAACCTTATTGCACTAACTGATTAAATCTTTTAGAAACATTAAATACACCGAACACTAGAATTGTTATAAAATAAACGAGACAGGAGATATTATATTGTCAATAACGGTGATTGAGAGGAAATAATATGTTTAAAATATTTATACCGGATGACGAATTAATAATTGTAAGAGCGAAAAAAGATTTTAGAACTAATGGATATAACGTTAAAAAAGGGGAACTTTTCAATGCCTCAGAAAAAGAAGGGGTAATTGTAAATGGTAGTTTCGCGTGTACTTTGGGCAGTCCTAATTTCGAGTCTTGGTTTGAAATAATCTCCTAAGATAACTATTAAACTAATTGATTCATAAATTTGTTGTCAATACTGAAAGCGCCTATCCAATGGCACCAAACTCGATGCTATATTAATTACCCAGAGCGGGAGAAAAAATGAGTCATTACTTGGTATAATTACTCCGTGGGATATAATAAAAAATCCATAAGGCAAAGCAGTACGAAACTTTGCCTTATGGTGCTAGTTGAAAGTCTTATTACAACTGACTTCCGGTTTAGCTTCAACAAGTAAGGTAAACACCACTACATCCGTTTTGAAAAAGTGTCTGCGACCTAATGTCAAGACATGTTGAGGCAGTTGCTCAGTTATTATTAAAAGTGTAAAAAACAAATAAACTCTTCCGAACAAAAATAAACATTTCCGATTCAGGCTCGGTTTTCGTTAAAATAAACATTTCCGATTTCCTATTCTGATTCAATATGATCCCGGTTTTTCCTCAGTAGGAACCCGGGATTTTTTCTGATATAATCCAATAGAAAATCAATAAAATTTCAATTGTTTTATGTGGATTAAATCTTACTAAATCCTTGCTGTATCAGTATTTTTTCAATAGTTTATTCACTCAGCTATTCAATAAGAGACTGAAGGTCTCATCCAATCTTTTCTCAATGTTTTTTCTTATTTCCCTAAACCATTTCTTCGTTTATTCTTCTCTCCATTATCGGAAGACTTTATTTTAACTACCGAAAATACATGAAAAAAATGAGGAAAAACAGGCGGAAAAACAGTCTTATTTAAATCGAAAAAGGTCCAAAATAGGGGTTCAGTAGGAAATCTTTATTTTAACTCGAACGGAAGAATGCGGGTTTGAGGTGGGGGTTTTCGGAAGGGTTTATTTTGGGTATACAAAAAGAAGCAGCTGTCCCCAAATAGAGATGCCAGCTTCATTTTAATAAGTAAATAAAAAATCAAGTATACCAGCAGTGTAATTTTCACAGGAAATAACACTGCTGTTAGCATTTCTTTGAGTAATTAAATGCTGAAATTAGTATTACACACTTCAATTTTAGTTGATTTGGAAGTTTGTTATAATAATGGGGAGGGTATTGTTTAAAGGTATTGGTGAATTTCTAGGAGGTTACCTGTCATGAGTTTGGAAGCGCTAATTAATAAATATTATGATCAATTAAACGATAATGACTTGCATGTAATTAGTTTCATTAGTCAAAATATAGAGATGTGTAAGGACAAAACAGTAACGGAAATTGCAAAGTATTGTAATGTCTCTCCTTCTACTATAATAAGGACAACAAAAAAACTCAGCTTTGATGGGTACAGTGAATTCCGCTATTTTCTAAAAGAAGAGGCTGATCGAATTAAAAAAATAAAAATGCCCGATACTCAACTTTTTAATAGCTCAACTTTATTAAAAGATGTGAAGGAGACCATAAAGCTCTTTGAAGACGATAAAAGTTTAGAAAAAATTTATGAATTATTTTTAAAGTCTAATCGTATTTTTGCATATGGAACCGGATATGGGCAAAATTTGATGCTTAAAGAATTCTCAAGATGTTTATTAAATAATAATATATATTTAAATATCATCCCAAGCAGAACTGAACTTGAATTAATCTCTCCAACATTAACTCAGGATGATTTAATATTGGTTGCATCTCTATCTGGAAATATCAAATCAGTTGATTCAATAATGAAGCATATATCCGTAAAGCAAGTGCCTATGGTATCTGTTACTGTTTTTTCAAGAAATGAATTAGCTTATTTAGCAGACTATAATCTTTATTACCAGGTTTCAAACCTGAATAAAATTAACCAATTAAACAACACATCATATTGTACCTTAAATCTAGTATTAAGTTTATTGTACGAAGGATTCACAAATTATGTTCAAAGCAGTAGAGAGTTTCAGGAATGATCAATATGATTGAAGGGCTATTATTCAATACGTTATTGAATAATAGCCCTTCAATTTATAATAATATACTTTTAGCTATTTTACAGTTACTGTTAAAATAATAGTGTCTTTGTTGGCCGTACCATACTTATAATCTACATTTTCTACCTTATCCATATTCGTGATAATAAGGGGCGTAATGGATGATTTAGCATTTTCTTTTATTAGGTCTATATCAAAGGAGATTAACTTTTGACCAGTAGTGACTCTATCTCCAACACTCACAAAACATTCAAATCCCTTTCCGGATAAGTTTACTGTATCAATTCCAATGTGTAATAATATTTCCAAACCATTAGTTGATTTTAAACCTATCGCATGCAAGGTTGGGAATACCTGAATGATTTCTCCATCAATAGGTGCATATAGATTATTTTCTGACGGTTCAAAAGCAATTCCATCACCCATCATTTTTGTAGCAAATACTTCATCAGGAACTTCAGATAGAGGAAGTCCTGTCCCGATAATAGGAGACTTTATTTCCAATTTATTAACCTTTTTAAAAAGTTTGAACATTGAATTTCCTTCCCCGCACTTATTTACAAATTTCATATACTAAATGCATCATTACATCTATTCCTTTTTTTAGATCCTCATAATCCGTCCATTCGTCCGGATGATGTGATATACCAGCTTTACTTGGTACGTAAATCATATTAGTCGGTGCAAAATCTGTCATAATCATTGCATCGTGTCCTGTTCCGTTGTTGATGATCGTATATTTATAACCTAACTTATTACAAATGTTCTCCATGATTTCCACATTTTCCTTAGACATAACGCTCGGTGAAGTAGGATTACTATAGCCAATCCGAGCCATTTCAATCATTTCAATTTCTACATTTGTCTCTTCTTGGATTGCTTTTATTTCCTCCATCAATAGTTCTTTTAAATTAACTTTATTGAGTGTTTCTACATCAAAAGTCCTGATTTCTACTTTTGCTTGAACGTATTCCGGAACAAATTGGTTAGAATTTGGTGAGATTTCCATTTCTCCTACAGTTCCCGTAATGCCGGGTCCTAAAGATTTGACGATTTGATTCACAGCTAAAACAAATTTTGATGCAGCAACTACAGCATCTTTCCTAGTATCCATTGGTGCTGTAGAGTCTGCTAATTTTCCGTGGAACTTCACTTTATATCGGCCAATACCTGGAAGATATTCTACTAAACCAATATCGATGTTGTTATCATCAAGAACTGGACCCTGTTCAATATGAAGTTCGATAAAGTTTTTAATTGAACCTTTTTCTCTTTTCGCGGCTTCTAAATCTGGAATGAGACCATATTCCTTCATTGCTTCTCTTTTCGTTAAACCATGTCTATTTTTAACAGTGTCAAGTTCTGTTTCTGTTAAAGTTCCGACAATAGCTCTGGAATTAGAAACACCTGTACTTGGTCCAAATGTTTCGCCTTCTTCAGCATTCATAGCGATGATTTCAATCGGATACTCATTTTCTATATTATTTTCATGAAAAACACGGAGGATTTCTAAGGCAGCAACGGTACCTGCAACTCCATCAAAAGCTCCACCGTTTACAACAGAATCATAGTGGGATCCAATCATAATTACTGGGGCATCGGTTTTTTTTCCTTCTCTACGTCCAAATAATGTCGAAAATCCATCTTCCCACACCTTTAGCCCAATTTTCTCCATCTCATTTTTTAAGTATTCTTTGGCTAATTTATCTTCAGGAGAATAGGATGATCTTGTGACTCCATTACCTGGAGTTGCATTAAAGGTTGCTAATGTTTCGATGTCTTTAATGACTCTATCTAGATTTACCTGCATTATTTTATCGTCCCTTTCATGCTTATAATTGTATTGACTAACCGGGCTAATAGTAACATTAGTAATATACTGGAACAACAGATGTAGTTGAATCAGAATTTATAATCATATTCTGAATAAATTTTCATTTTATGTAAAAATGTACGATCTTTAATGATATTTGATGGAAGCTGGAAAAATAATATTTTGAATAATTTCGGTGGGGCAAGTTGATGTCTTTTTTAAAGGGTACAAATATTCTCTTTTGAGGTTTTCATAAAAATGGGATTTTCCTTTATTAAAAATGATAGTTGCACGATAATATCCCTAATGAAGAGTTAGTGGTGGAAAAGACTATGTAAGAAGACAGAAAATTAAAAAAACAGTTCTTTACAAATGTTTACATTATTTGAGACCTGTAGAAAAATAATTTACAAGCTAAACAGCTATTATTTAAAGACACCTTGTAAAAGGGCCATTTCCTATGAATATTTTTTCACGATTTGGATTTAAATTCAAAAAACGATTAAAGAGTTTTAATTGCAAGAATGTATTGTTTGGTATTTTTTCGAATGATACCATAGGTTCAGAAAGTTAAGGTGAAAGGGCTTTCCCTTTATATCGTTAATTTTCTATATAGTCTATCTTTAAAGATAATTTTATGATTATTTGAGTATGTATCCGGAGCATACAAGCATAATCAGGGGGATTAAATTACATGAATAAATCTAGATTATTTTTCCTAATTTTTAAGTTAGTAGGTGGAAAGTCATGAGAACTAGTATTCAAAAATTTGGAAAGACACTAATGGGTCCATTATCAATTATTGTAGCTTCGGGATTGCTACTCGGTATCGTATCAATCCTACAAAACCCGTCTCTTGTTGGTGAAACTATTGCAAATGCTACTACGATCCAGAATTTCATAGGCGCAGTTCGAGCAATAGTTTCAATGATGTTTGGTTTACTGCCTATATTATTTGCTATTTCGGTTGCAACTGGACTAGCAAAAGAGGATAAGGAAATTGCTGGTTTTGCTGTAGTGATAGCCTTTATTATTTTCCATGTAACGATTGGTTATCTATTACAATTAAAAGATATTACGCTCGAAACAACTTCAGTAGAATATTTAGTTAGTCAGGGTTTAACTCAAATTCAAGCATTTGAGATTTCAAATGCATACGAAACGATGTTAGGTATATTTACGTATCGTATGGGGGTTTTTGGAGGAATACTTGTAGGATTATGGACTGCTTTCATTCATAACAGATATCATACAAAACAACTTCCTACAGCTTTTAGTTTCTTTAGTGGTAATCGTTTTGTACCAATTGTTATTATTGTTACAATTCCGTTCATTTCAATTTTAACTTTCTTTATCTGGCCTTATTTCAACAGTGCAATCAATGGATTAGGAAACTTGATTAGTATCTCAGGAGCATTTGGTTCCTTTATGTATGGTTTTTCTGAACGATTACTGATTCCAACAGGGCTACATCACGTATTAAATCAGTTGATTCGTTTTACACCAATAGGTGGTACAGCTGTTGTTGATGGTGAAACAGTATCGGGGGCTTTAACTATATTTAATGCAGTACTTGCATCACCAAATCCAGATATTGAGACATTAAGACAATCAACCCGTTTTTTAACACAAGGAACCCATGCCTTCATGGTATTCGGATTACCTGCTGCATGTTATGCAATGTATAAAAGCGCTTATTTGGAACAACGACCAAAGATCAAAGGAATGTTACTTGCATCTGCTTTAACTGCATTTGTAACTGGTATTACTGAACCGATCGAATTTGCCTTTATTTTTATCTCTCCAATTCTATGGTTATTCCATGCATTTATGGCTGGTTTGTCATTTTTCTTAATGGATATGATGAATGTTGCTGTAGGAAATGCTGGAGGCGGAATGATTGATTTAACCATTTTTGGGATTTTACAAGGTACCTATACTAGATGGTACTTAATTGTTATAGTCGGACTAGTATATGCAGTTACTTATTACTTTGTATTTAAATATGTGATAGAGAAGTTTAATGTTAAGACACCTGGTAGAAATACAGATTCTGATATAAATGAAGAAATTATTTATGAAGAAACAGGTGCAGATCAACTAGGTGCTAATATTCTTAAAGCATTAGGTGGGAAAGAAAATGTTTTAGAAATTGACAATTGTATTTCTAGATTAAGGTTAGTATTAAATGATACTTCATTGGTAAATGAATCATTACTAAAAGCAACTGGCTCCTTGGGAATGGTTAAAATTGATAAGAAAAATATTCAAGTGGTATATGGACCAAAAGTAGAACAAGCAGCAAGAGCCTTAAAAAAGGAAGTAAAAAATAAATCTATTAGTTAATATTTTGTTGTATTTGAAAGAAACCATTATATCAACATCTAGGAGGGAAGATTCATTAAAGCTATTCAGTTTTAATGAAATAACAAATGAAAACTATTTTTGTAAAAGATTATGATGAAATGTCAAAAAAAGCGTATGAAATAATCAAAGAAGTAATAGAAACTAAAGATGAACCAGTAATATCTATGACCACGGGTGGCTCACCAAGAGGGATGTTTAAGTTATTTGTTGAAGATATTAATAATGGCCTTGATATTAGTAACGTTACAATCATGAACTTAGATGAATATATGGGTCCAAAAGATGCTGTTTATACAGTAAGGACCTTTATGTACAAAAATTTATATAACTTAATCAATATACAGCCTAATAATATTTTCCTAATTGATGGCGAAGCACAAGATACAGATAAGGAAATTGCTCGTTATAAAGCTATCCTTGACCAATATCCTAGAGATATTCAATTACTAGGTTTAGGTACTAATGGTCATATTGGAGCAAATGAGCCGGGAACTCCTTTTGACTCAACGATGTTCCTAGCGAAACATGACGAATCTACAATTCAAAGTACAATGAAAGAATATGGTATTGAAAGAGCTGAGGCTCCTACAGAAATGTTAACTCTCGGGTTTACTGAAATCTTAGAAGCAAAAACAGTTTTGTTGATTGCGTCTGGAAAGCATAAAGCAGAGGCAGTGAAAGCCTTGTTAGAAGGTGAAATAACTACAGATTGCCCTGTTACAGTATTAAGAAATTGTGAAAATGCGATTGTAATCATTGACGAAGAAGCTGCATCTCTATTAGAAGATAACAACAAATAAATACTATCTAAAAAAGTAGTACTGACCTTAATCATGGTTTGTACTACTTTTTTAAAGATTCGCATCTATTGTTGTTAGGCTTTGTTTTCTGTCTTAGATAGTACTTCTAGAATGGTTTCTTAATCGAAATATTGATTTTATAATCTACCTTGTTGGAAGTGAGGTGTAAATATAAAAATAGAGAAGGTTTTAAATAATAATGTGATTATGGCAAAGAATGAATCAAACCAGGAAGTTGTCCTAATTGGTAAGGGACTAGCCTTTAATAGAAAGGATGGGGACACAATTGATACTACAAAAATTGAAAAGACTTTTGTATTGCAAAAAAATGGAGTCTCTGACAAACTATCAAAATTACTTGAAGATACATCTGAGCACTATTTAAACATTTCGTGGAAAATCATAAATTATGCGAAATCGCATTTGCCACTTAAATTGGATGATTATTTGTATGTTGCATTAACGGATCACATAAGTTTTGCGATAACTAGGCATAAACAAGGAATCCATTTGAAAAATCCGATGTTATGGGAAATTCAAAAATACTATAAGCGGGAGTTTCAGGTAGCATTAAAGGCACTTGATATTATTAAAAAGGAAACTGGATTCAGGTTTGATAATGATGAGGCGGCTTATATAGCTCTTCACTTAGTAAATAGTCAACTCTCAATAGAAAATACGTCTGCTGTTTATCAAATTACAGAAATTGTTAACAACATAATTAAGATCGTCAAGGACCATTTTCAATTAGAATTAGATGAATCCTCTGTCAACTATTACCGATTTTTAACACACTTACGTCTTGTTGCAACGGAGTTAATTCGTAAGGAAAAAGTATCTAAGATATTTGATTGTTTTTTTTACGAACAAATTGAGGAAAAGTTTCCTGATGCTTTTCAATGTATGCAAAAAATAGTGGTGTACTTACAGAAGGAAAACAACCAAGAAATTTCTATTGATGATAAAATATATTTAGCAGTTAATATTCACCGTGTTACACATGATCATAGGTTAGCGGACCGATTTTTATAAAAAGAAGTCCTTTATTTAGGGGTCGTTCTTTTCTTATACAATAAAACACCTATTACTTCTATTATAAAATGGGGATAGAATTGATATTATCGTATCCCTACAAGCCAAATAAAAGTGAATTATAGTTGTATATGAAATAAATGGATGCTATAATACCTTTATTAAACTTAGTTTAACAAATTAGGTTATTTTTGGAGTTTTACTCCGATAAAACCTTGAAAAATCATTTTTTTTCTTTAATAGTTAAACTTAGTTTAAAAAAGTGGTAATTTAGAAAAATAGATTTTGTTACAAATGACTAAGGAAAGGTATATTTTAAAAAAATTATTAAAAAGGAGTATCAGTATGAAAATTATTCTAACTAAAGATTATGAAGAAATGTCAAGAAAGGCATTTGAGGTTATTAAAAATACGTATATCGAAAATGAAAATTGTGTAATCAATACGACCACTGGGGCAAGTTATGATCGCGTATTTGAATTGTGGGTTGAGGCTATTAATAACGATGAAATCTCCATTAGTAATTCAATTCTAATGAATCTTGATGAATATATATCGGAAAGAAATAAGCCATTTAGTGTTTATACATATATGCAGCAAAAGTTTTATAGCTTAATAAAAGCTCAACCAAAGGTAGTAGAATTATTGGATGGCAGTTTAGAAGACCTACAGTCTGAGATTAATCGTTATAATGCCGTACTAAAGAAGTATCCACGGGATCTGCAAATTGTAGGTTTGGGGGTTAATGGGCATTTAGGAGCGAATGAACCAGGTACATCCTTTAATTCCCGCCTGTTCCATGCAGACAGTGACGAGTCTACGATTCAAAGTACAATGTTGTATCAAAATCTAACCCGTGAAGAAGCACCTACCCAAATGCTTACATTAGGGTTGGCTGATATCATGGAGGCAAAAGAGGTTCTCTTGGTGGCTTCCGGTCAAAGAAAGGCTGAAGCTGTTAAAGCAACAGTTGAAGGTCCAATCAATGAGGAATGTCCTGCTTCCATCTTACGGGCACACCCAAATGCAATCTTAATCATCGATGAGGCAGCAGCTTCATTGATAACTAAAACGTATTAATTGTTCATACGAATCTAGCAAAAAGCTGAACAATAAGCAGTAGAAAATGAATAAATGAGGTGCTTAAAAGGTATTTAAGCCTTTTAGGCGCCAATCTATTAAGTTGATATTTTGAAAATAGGTGCCAGTAAAGGATGACATCAATGGATGAAACAATAATTGGGATTGATATCGGGGGAACAACGATAAAAATGGGTTTCCTGAATGAACAAGGAGATATCATTCATAAATGGGAGATTGAGACAAATAAAGAGAAACAAGGCATTCATATTGTCCCTGATATTTGGCATTCCATTTCACTCAAATTATCTGAGTTTCGTATTACCAATATAGTAGGCATAGGTGTTGGGGCACCCGGCTTTGTTGATAAAAAAACAGGTATCGTATACGAGGCAGTTAACATTGGATGGCGTAACTATGAACTCGGAAAAGAGTTAACAGCAAAGCTAGGATTACCAGTTTTTGTAGAGAATGATGTGAATCTTGTCGCTTTGGGTGAGAACTGGAGGGGGGCAGGAAACAACGCAAAAGATTTAATTGCCGTGACGCTTGGCACTGGTGTAGGCAGTGGCATTATCTCGAATGGTGAAATTATTAATGGGATGAACGGTACGGCTGGAGAGCTGGGACATATTATCGCAGATCCAGAAGGGTATCCTTGTAATTGTGGTCGTGTAGGTTGTTTAGATACCATTGCATCTGCCACAGGGATTGTGCGCCAAGCCAGGGACAGAATCGAAGAAAATCCTAATAGTCAATTAGCCAACCTTTATCAGAAAGTTGGTCATATCGATGCTAAGGATGTATTTGAATTAGCGAAAAATGGTGATGTGATCTGTGAAAGTGTTATTAATCGAACGGCAGATATCCTTGGATTACTGATTGCGAATGCAGCGATGATTATTAATCCTTCCATGGTTCTTATCGGCGGGGGAGTATCCAATGCAGGAGATCAATTGCTTCGCCCAGTTACGAGCGCTTTTCAAAAATATTCGTTAGGTAGAATCGGTAAAGAATGTAAAGTTGAAATTGCAAAATTAGGTAATGATGCAGGGATTATTGGAGCAGCGTATTTAGTGAAACAAGAAATGCAAAATTTAGTATTCGTATAATGCTAAGTTTTTTATAGATTGTTGAAAACGCTTAAAGGTGACAACGATATTCATTAGAAGGTCTTTTTGTAAACGATTTTATAAATTAAAGGGAGTGAGCTTGAAGATGGAGCCAGCAATTCAATTAAAACCAGACTACCAGCATACTAGCCAAAAGCTGAGTTTAAAAGAAAAAATAAGCTACGGTTATGGGGATGTTGCATCAAATTTTGTTTGGGGAATGGTAAATAGTTATCTATTATTCTTTTACACAGATGTGTTTGGGATTACTGCTGCGGCAGTAGGAACTCTATTTCTGATTACACGTATTTTCGATGCGCTAAATGATCCGATTATGGGAATTTTTGTTGATAAAACGAAAAGTAAGCACGGGAAGGCACGCCCTTATTTACTTTATGTAGCCATTCCGTTCGGTATCTTAAGTGTTATTACCTTTATCACACCGGATTTTTCCGACACTGGAAAACTCATCTATGCCTATATCACTTACGGGATTTTAGGGATTATTTATACCATGATTAATATTCCTTATGGGGCACTTATGCCAATGATGTCCAGAGATTCAAAGGAAAAAGGTGAATTAAATAGCTATCGTGCAATCGGCCGTTCGGTTGGTGCAATCATGGTCGCTTCACTCACTCTTCCTTTGGTTAATTTACTAGGAGGCGGCAACCAGCAGTTGGGCTTTCCAATTGTCATGGCGATCTACTCCGTAATTGGAATCGGTTTGTTTTGGCTAACTTTTAAGTATTGTAAAGAACGCGTCAGTCCTATTAAAAAGAAAAAGGACATGAACGTGAAGAAATCAGTTGCCCAAATGTTTAAGAATAAATATTGGGTCCTTACCTCTGTTAATTCTTTTCTTTGGTTCGTAAGACTTGGAATAATGAACGGTGTTCTTATCTATTATGTGAATTATGTGCTGGAGCAACCTAATATGGTGCCTTATTATTTAACGTTATTGAACGTAGCAAACTTAGCCGGCGGTTTCTTTGCCCTTTCCATCTTGCGAAAGTTTAGTAGTCGTAATTCTAGTATGCTATTCTATGCAATCGCAGCGGTATTGCTTGCTTCACTTTATTTTGTAGATGGTCAATCAGTTGTTATGTTTTCAATTATTTTCTTCCTTGCAAATATCTTGATTGGATATGGTGACCCCGCAAATCTAACGATGCTTGGTGATACGATTGATTATCAGGAATGGAAGTATGGGGAGCGTCCGGAAGGGTTACTTGTATCAAGCTATAGTTTTTCGACTAAATTTGGCGTAGCACTTGGCTCGGCTCTACTTGCTTACGCCTTAGGATGGGCTGGATATGACCCATCAGTGATTACTGAACAGGTGAAAGACATGATCCTTCTATTAATGTTAGGATTGCCGATTGCTATTACTGTTCTTCAGGTAGTTGTATTATTCTTCTATCGGTTAGATAAACAGCATGCTGTTATTGTTAACGATTTAAAAAAATAAATAGAAAGGAAGATGATCATGAAAGTTGTTGTAGGATGTCTATACCATGAAACAAACACATTTAATCCGATCCTAACAGACATAGATGATTTTGTATTGGTAGAGGGTGAGAAGGCTGCCAGTCGACTAGCGGGAAATGAAGTATTTAGAAAAAACGGGGTAGAAGTCATACCAAGTATTTATGCAACAGCATTATCATCAGGTCCTGTTAAAAAAGAAGCCTATCGATATTTCGCCGATAAATTTCTTTCTGTATTGAAAGATAACAAGGACATCGATGGTATCTGGCTGCATCTGCATGGGGCAATGGTAGTTGAGGAAATGGGATCAGGTGAACTTGCTCTTGTGAAGGAAATTAGAGAGTGTATCGGTTTGGAAATACCGATTTCCTTAACCCTCGATGTTCATGCGAATATTGCATTGGACTTTTATCGGTATGTGAACATTGTTAAGGCTTATCGAACTGTACCGCATGTTGATCAACTCGACGTTGAAAAGGAAACGGCTCAGCTTTTAGTAGATTGTTTAAATAATAATACTATAATCAAACCTTCATTTACTAGATTACCAATGATCATCCCTGGTGAAAAGGCGCTAGGTAAAAGTGATCCTCTACGTTCTATTTTCGAAAAATTATATGAAGTCGAAAAAATAAAAGGGATTTCAACTGCATCGTTTTTTATTTGTCATGCATGGAGTGATTCGGAAAACACAGCTGCTTCTATTTTTGTAATTCCTGAATCGGAAGAATATGAAGAGGTAGCGGAGTTGGTAAAAGATGAATTGGCTGATTATGTATACAGCAGACGTCACGAATTTGAATTTGATGCTGTTGTCCTCGATCCAGAAGAATCAGTAGAAAGGGCACTTAATGAATCAGTGAAACCAATCTTTATTTCTGATTCTGGCGATAATACGACCGCGGGTGCAATTGGGATGAGCACCTTGCTATTGAAATTATTGAAGGATAAAGATTTAGGGCAGAAAAGGGTTTTAATATCCGCCATAAATGATCCTGTTGCGTATAAAAAGCTAAACTCTTATGAAGTGGCGACAGCTGTCTCAGTTGAGGTTGGTACTTGTATTGACGAAAATAGTCAACCTGTATTGTTGGAAGGGACACTTTCATCAAAAGGAGATCTGCTTGGTTACTTAAATGCGACAACGGACAAAGTGGGGGAGGTGTGCACTGTTTCAATCGGCAACTTAGATGTAGTGGTTGCCAATCGCGGGGAGTCGTTTATTACATTAAATCATTTTACCCGAGCTGGCCTAAATGTTCATGATTATGACGTTATTGTAGTAAAACAAGGCTATTTATTTGATGAGTTAAGTGAAATCTCTAAAATGGATATTCTTTCAATGACGCCTGGTGCTACCTATCAACGTATTGAGAAAATCAATTACCGCCATGTTCCAAGACCGTTATTTCCTTTAGATTAATATTGCGATAAGTCTTGAAAGGGAAATGATGTAAAAATAAAAAGAGCGAAAGGACTTCGCTCTTTTTACCGTATTATCAAGATAATTCGTTAGAATGTCTTAGAAACTCGTTTAAAACGAGGGCACTAGCTCCAATTACACCGCTGTCTCTTCCTACATCAGCTTTAACGAGCGTAAATGAATTCCGTAATGGAGCCCATACAGTTTCATTTGCAATATCATTGATTCCTTCTACGATTTCTGGGTATTCCTGAACCATTGGACCAGCAAGTAAAACAACTTCTGGATTGTAAGAACAAATCACATTTGATATGGCTATTCCTAAGCACTGCCTAGCTTGGTGGATTAAATGTTTAGCCCAGCCTTTTCCTTGATGGTATGCTTCAAAAATCTCGTGGACTGGTTTTTGGGCCTGTTTTTCCAATTCAGATGAGCAGATATAGGTTTGGAGACAACCAAGGCGTCCGCAGCTACACAAAGGACCATTCCGATCCAATGTTGTATGACCAATTTCACCAAGGGTGTTGAAGGTTCCCCTTGAGATTTCACCATTAATCATAACGGCTCCTCCAACACCACTGCCGATATAAATACATACAGCATTCTTATATTTACCTATTGTGCCGAAAAGGTTTTCGGCAAGTAACACGGATCTTACATCATTATCAACAAAAATATCATAATTAAGCCTTTGCTCTAGGAAACTCTTAACCTGAATATCATACCATTGTAATTGTGGAACACTTAAAACCTTACCATCTGGCCAAGTTACTAGTCCTGGGATGCTTATTCCGATTGCAATAATCTTTTCTTTATTATCAGATCCAAAGTCACTTATCAGCATTTCTATTTCATCGGCAATCATGCTCAGAACATCTTCTGGTTCTTTTTTAATATCATAGATGAGATTTCTCTTCAGCATTAAATTTCCATTAAGTGATACTAATGCAAGATTTACATTATTTACATCGATTTGGACTCCAATTATATAGGCTCCCCTTGGGTTAATTTCCAAAAGAGTTGCCCTTCTCCCAAGATCACCTTCTATTTGACCAACTTCTATCACTAAATGATCTTCGATTAAATCCTTTACAATTTTTCCTACAGTAGTATTACTTATTTTTGTTAACTCTGCAAGCTGAGAACGAGAAATGCTTTTATGTTTTTGGATTAAACTAAGAAGCATGAAATAATGATATTTTCGAACATTTTTTTGATCATATTTAATATTTGTGCTCATGTAATTATCACCACTTATTCAATGTAATTGATAAACTTTATTTAATAACTTTACTTAATAACTATATTTTAACATACAAATTATGGTTATACCAAAATATTGATTAAAAAGTACGAATTGATTAAAAATAAGCTGTTGACAGCGATCTATCTGTAAATTAAAATAGGAATTATCAGAAAAGTAACTCAAGTTATTTACCCAATTATTAACCTTAACTTAATAATTAGTGGAATTTGAGTGAAATATGGGTAGTGGCTAGATTCTTTTTTGATTGAATGTAAGCGGTTAAATATGGGGGTGATCCTTTTTTGTTGTATCGACAATAATTCTTCCAATTCATTAACAAAGGGGGCAAAAAAATGAGGTTAGTGAAAAAATTTAGTATTCTGGTAGTTTTCTCTATTATACTCTCGATCATTCTGGCAGGTTGTAATTCTGAGGAAGCAGGTAAAGGTTCGGATTCATCAGGGGCTAAGTTAGAAATTTTAAGCTGGTGGACTGCTGGTGGTGAAGCGGAAGCACTAAATGCAGTACTAGATGGTTTTGCAGAAGAGAATCCAGATATTAAGATTGAAAACGCAGCAGTAGCAGGTGGTGGTGGTGCGAACTCTCAGGCAGTACTATCCACTCGTTTACAGGGAGGAGATCCTCCAGCGGTGTTTCAGGCTCAGGGTGGGCCCGATCTTTTGAGATGGCATGATGCGGGATACCTCGATTCGCTAAGTAGTATGTATGAGGAAAATGGATGGTTAGATGTTATTCCTGAAGAGTTAGTAAAGATGAATACGGTAGATGGCGAGATATATGGATTACCATTGAATATTCATAGAAATAACGTAATTTGGTACAACAAGAAGGTATTTGAAGAAAATGGTTTAGAACCTCCAACGACTTTTGAAGAGTTCTTTGCGGTAGCAGAAACATTGAAGGGAAACGGGGTAACGCCTTTTGCTTTAGGAGATAAAAACCCAAGATGGGCAACATTGGTATTTGAAACTATTTTGCTTGATAAACTCGGGGCAGATGGAACAGTTGAGTTATGGACTGGCGAAGTGGACTTCGATACCCCTGAGGTTAGAGAAGCAGTTGAAACTTTTGAGAAAATGTTAAGTTACACAAACGAAAACCATAGTGCGCTTGACTGGCAGGATGCAGCAGAACTTGTTGCGAGTGGAAAAGCTGCCATGCAAATTATGGGAGACTGGTCATCTGGTTTCTATGAAACTAAAGATATGGAGCCTAACGTGGATTATGGATGGGTTCAAACACCAAGTAAAGAAAAGATTTTTAGTATCGTAAACGATTCGATGGGTATGCCAAAAGATATCGATAATCCTGAAGAAGCTAGAAAATTTGTAGAGTATTTAGGATCAACAGAAGCGATGAAGAATTTTAATATCAAAAAAGGTTCCATTCCTGCTCGAACGGATGTGGATATGACTGAGTTTGGAGAATATAGTCAAGCTGCAGCTAAGGACTTTAAAGAAGCAAAAATATATGTTGGTATAGCGGCAGGATCAGCAACACCTGCAGGACATATTGCTAAGGTAGATGAAGCTGTGAATATTTTTGTAACACAAAAAGATGTTGATAGTTTTATTGATTCATTGAATCAAGCTAGATCTCTTATTACTGGGAATTAATTTCAAGCTTTTAAAGAATGCATTTGTTCTAACGCATTTTGACAAACTTACCACAGAGTATATTCTTATTCGATTGAGCACCTAGTGACATATTTTGTGGTAGCTTTGTCTTTTATTTACGGTAATTTCAATTGAGTCATATTGAAATCCTTTATTTTAGAAAACTATTAATTAAAGGTAGAGGGGGGAGTTCTTTGAGTATAACAGACAAACCTGGACAAAAGCGGAGAAAAAATAAACCAATAACAGTAGATAAAATGCTTCCTTTTCTGATTGTGTTACCTTCCGTACTTTTTGTAATTATTTTTGTGTATGTCTTTATAGGATGGACTGGAGTTGTATCTCTTGTTAAATGGAATTCTTTAAAGCCTGATTTTACATTTGTTGGAATAGAGAACTATTTAACTTTATTACAGTCGTTCCGATTTCAATCGGATATTCGGAATATGATCTTCTTTTCACTGTTTTTTATTATTGGTGTAGTTCTTCTTGGACAATTTTTAGCAATCTTACTGGAACAAAATATCAAAGGGAAATGGCTCTATCGAAATATCTTTTTATTTCCTATGGCGATGTCTTTTGTTGTAACTGGGGTTGTATGGAGATGGATATTTAACCCAGAATCTGGGATTAACTTGTTTTTGGGGAAATTCGGTTATTCCCCAGCTTGGTATACGGATATCACAATTATTCCTGGATGGAGTATTTTTAAAATAGACTTTGGGTTATCGGTGGGTTTAATTGCCGTTTTAATTGCAGCTATCTGGCAGATGACTGGTTTTTCGTTGGCTATGTATTTAGCTGGATTAGGGAATGTTCCTCAGGAATTAAAAGAGGCTGCCCTTATGGATGGGGCGAATAAATGGCAGGTGTATGTAAAGATTATCATCCCTCAATTGAAGCCTATCACATTTGGTTTGGTTCTCATTATGTTCCAAATTTCATTGAAAATCTTTGATTTGGTTTACACAATGACAGGATCCGGACCTAATTTTGTGACAGATATGCCAGCAATCTATATGTACGAGACAACGTTTAAGAGTAATTTCTATGCTGAGGGTGCAGCGATTGCCGTCTTTATGCTACTGATGGTGATGATATTTATTGTTCCATTCATGTTCAGACGAAAGGAGGATGCATAATGTCGAAGCTCCTTTCAAAAATCCTGCTATATGGTGTTTTAACATTGGTGGGAATTGTGTTTTTAGTACCGTTCTATGTCCTCATTGTGACAGGTCTTAAATCCTTTGAGGAAGTATCTTTCATGACAATGTGGAATTTACCTAAGGGTCTTAACCTTGCTAGTTTTGCGGAAGCCTTTAAGCAGCTTTATCCAAACTTTTGGAATAGCTTCATAATGGTTGTTCCTGCGACGGTCATCTCGTCTGTATTGGGCTCGTTAAATGGTTACGCCTTATCGAAGTGGAAATTTAAAGGCTCAGAAGTGCTCTTTACCATCCTGTTATTGGGGATGTTCATCCCTTACCAGAGTATTTTGATTCCACTAATTACAACTATTAAGTCTTTAGGATTATATAATACGATACCTGGTTTGGTGCTTGTCCATGTTGTATACGGGTTACCGATGACAACATTGATGTTTAGGAATTTTTATGTTGGAATCCCACAGTCGATGATTGAAGCAGCTCAAATAGATGGCTCAGGATTTTTTCAAACTTATACAAGGGTCATTATGCCGATTTCAATAACTGGTTTTGTGGTAGTAGGAATTTGGCAGTTCACAAATATTTATAATGAGTTTTTGTTCGCGATTACCATCACAGGTCACGACAAACATCCAATTATGGTGGCCTTACAAAACTTAGCGGGCAGTCAGGTTGTCGAGTGGAATGTTCAAATGGCGGGTGCGCTATTGGCGGCCGTACCAACAATGTTGATTTATATTTTTGCAGGAAAATATTTTATAAAAGGTTTACTTGCAGGTTCTGTTAAAGGATAAAACTTATATGAAGAAAGGAAGATTGTATATGAAAAAACTTAGAGTAGGGATTATTGGTAGTGGTGGTATTGCTCAAACGAAGCATATTCCGAATTATTTAAAGTGCTCTGATGATGTGGAGATTGTTGCAGTATGTGATGTCAACCTTTTAAGGGCCCAAGAATGTTCAGAAAAATGGGGAATTCCAAACTATTACAGTGATTATCACGAAATGCTTAATGAGCTGGAAATTGATGCAATCAGTGTGTGCACACCAAACAAATTCCATGCAGAGATTACTAAAGCTGCATTAAAGGCTGGGTGTCATGTTTTATGTGAAAAGCCACCCGCGATCAGTGTTCAAGAAGCGGAGGAAATGGCCCAAACAGCTAGAGATGTAAATAAGTTCTTAACCTTCGGCTTCCATTATAGACACTCTCCTGAAGTAGATTTATTAAAGGAATATGTAAAGAATGATGAATTTGGGTCAATTTATGCCTCACGGGCACAAGCTGTACGACGAAGAGGAATCCCGGGATGGGGTGTATTCACCAATAAAGAGCTGCAGGGTGGTGGAGCTCTTATTGATATCGGTGTACACATGCTTGATACAGCTCTGTATTTAATGGGATACCCCGAACCAGATACAGTACTAGGGGTCACCTATCAAAAAATAGGAAATAAAAAAGGTGTAGGACTAATGGGAGATTGGGATTGGGAAAATTTCTCTGTAGAGGATTTTAGCCGCGGAATGATTATTTTTAAAGATGGTTCATCACTTTCATTGGACGCTGCTTTCGCTGCCAATGTTGAACAGGATGAGGTAATGCAAGTTTCGTTAATGGGAGATAAGGGTGGAGCTGATGTATTTCCGGTTAAAATTTTCCAAGAAAAATATAACTCGTTAATTGATACGACACCAGCATACATGCCGGAAGTGGATTACCATGAAATTCAATTTAAAAGATTTGTAGACTGCTGTATTCATAACATTGAGCCAATTAGCAAACCGGAAGAAGCAGTAATTCTTCAAAAAATAATCAATGGATTATATGAATCTGCAGCAACCGGTGAAGCTGTAAAAATTAAACAAAAACAACAAATCTAGATGAT
Source organism: Bacillus sp. JJ1533 (assembly GCF_036965045.1). Lineage (NCBI taxonomy): Bacteria > Bacillati > Bacillota > Bacilli > Caryophanales > Bacillaceae > Bacillus > Bacillus sp. JJ1533. Next base: position 62,063 of record NZ_JBALOV010000002.1, read on the forward strand.
AGGGTGGTATGAACATATGTTAAAAGGATTAAGTACTGCTGGAATTGGTAAGGTAAGCGGATTAAAGGAACACATTCATTTAGCTTCGATTAATGGATTTCATGCGGTTGAGACTACAGCTTTTGAGTTAAGAGAATTTGTGGAAAGTAATGGATTGAAGCAAGCACTGGAATATGTAAAAGAAAAAAATGTAACGATCGGTGCGGTGCAATTGCCGGTAGAGTGGAGAATGGATGACGCTAAGTTTAGAGAAGGTCTAAATGAATTGTTAGAGACTGCTGAATTAGCAAGTAAGTTTGAATGCAAGACATTCTTTACCTATTTCATGCCTTCAACTGATCGTGACATAGCACCCTATTTACTTGAACTTTCAAAGCGCATTCGCTTAATGGGCAGATTAATTCGAGAATATGATATGAACTTAGCTCTCGAATTTGTTGGACCACATCATCTACGCCATAAATGGAAGAATGTCTTTATCTATGATGCTAAGACTACTTTAGAATGGCTTGATTTTATAGGCGAGTCAAACGTAGGGATTGTATTGGATAGTTTTCATTGGTATACGAGTCAAGAAACGATTGAAGATATTTTGGAAATTGAAACAAGTAGAATCAAATATGTTCATTTAAATGATGCCAGACAAATGCCTGTTGAAGATGTTCTGGATAATGATCGGGTATTCCCTGGAGAAGGCGTAATCGATTTAGATGGCTTTCTTAAAGTACTAAAAGAAATTAACTATACAGGGTTAGTCACTCAGGAAATATTGACAATAGAGGAGCCAGAGGAACCTTGTGGGGTATTAGCAAAAAGATCTGGGGAAGCATTTTCAAAAGTATTTAATAAAGCATTTAATCAATTAGTTGAGAATAAGTAGTTGTCGGAATCCACAAAATCAAGGAGTTGGTGGCTTTGAAAATAATGGTTGGGTGCTTTTATCATGAAACGAATACATTTAACCCTTTTCCAACAGTGAAAGAGGATTTTGTGTTTGTTGAAGGTCAAGAGGTTCTTCCCCGGTTAGCAAGTACAGCCATTCTGAAAGAAAACGGGGTAGATGTAATACCGAGTATATATGCTACGGGGTTATCCTCTGGTGTTGTCAAAAAAGAGGCATTTGATTTTTTTACCGAAAGAATCGTTTCTACATTAAAAAGAGAACCTAATTTGGATGGAATTTGGTTGCATTTACACGGTTCCATGGTGGTAGAGGGAATCGGTTCAGGGGAATTAGCGTTATTAAAAGAAGTTAGGAAGTATGTGAACGATGATATCCCAATTTCATTAACCCTTGATATCCATGCCAATATACCAGCTGAACTATCGGAACTGGTCAATATTGTTCGTGCATACCGTACTGTACCTCATACTGACCAGTTTGAAACGGAAAAGCTTACCTCAAAATATTTAATTGATTACATTCAGAAGGGCGAAACGTACACTCCTTCATTTGAAAAATTACCATTAGTCATTTGTGGGGAAAAAGCACTTGGTAATAGCTATCCTTTAAAGGATATTTTTCAAAAGCTAGAAGAGATTGAGAGAATAGATGGAATTGTAACTGCCTCCTTCTTTTTGGGGCATGCATGGAGTGATTCAGTAAATACAGGGGCTTCCATATTTGTTGTACCTGAGTCAAATGAGTTTAAAGGGTTAGCGGCTATAATATTGTCAGAACTTAAAGAGTACATTAGCGATAGACAGAATGATTTTACATTTAGCGCACTTGCATTAGAAACTGAAGATGCAGTTAAAAAGTCATTAGAGGAAAATGTAAAACCAATTTTCGTTTCAGATTCAGGTGACAATACAACTGCAGGAGCTGCTGGATTTAATACCATTTTACTAAGTGAATTTTTATCAAAACAGATTGAGCACAAAAAAGTTCTGATAGCAGCCATTTTTGATTCGGAAGCTTATTCTGAACTAAATAATTTCGAAGTTGGCCAAAAGGTTTCTGTTGAGATTGGTAGAAATGTAGACGAATTAAGTGGGAAGGTAAGAGTTAAAGGTACCTTAAAAGCTAAAGGTGATCTTCTCGGATATTTAAATGCTTCTGATAATAAGGTTGGAGAAGTATGTACTGTATCAACAGGTAATGTCGACGTGGTTGTGGCAAACAGAGGAGAGTCTTTTATAACAATTAATCATTTTACTCGAGCTGGGCTAGACCTAGATATGTATGATGTCATTGTTTTAAAGCAAGGATATTTATTTGATGAGCTAAGTAAAATTTCAAAGCTAGACATCCTTGCATTAACACCAGGAGCAACCTACTTGAATATTAAAAAGTTACCTTATCAAAACATACGAAATGTAACGCAATTGGTATAAAAAAGTATTGTTAAGGAGATATCATAATGGAGATTATTAGAACGAAAGATTATCAGGAAATGTCAGCTAAAGCCTATGAAATAGTGGCAGAGGTTTTAAAAAATAAAAAAGATGCAATTATTAATACAACAACTGGTGCAAGCTATGATGGTTTATTTGAATTGCTGGTTCAGGCAGTTAATAGTGGAGAAGTCGAAATTGATGAGTCTGTGTTTATAAACCTTGATGAGTATATTGCAGAAAGAGAAAAAACGTTTACCGTATATACGTATATGCATAAAAAGTTCTATGATTTAATCGAAAAACATCCAAAGGTTATTGAATTAGTAGATGGAAGTTTAGAAGATCTTCAATCAGAAATTAATCGTTATAAATGTGTACTAGAAGAATACCCAAGGGATTTGCAAATAGTTGGTTTAGGTGTAAATGGCCATTTGGGTGCCAATGAGCCTGGAACTCCGTTTAATTCTCGGCTTTTTTTAGCAGATAGTGATGAATCTACTATTCAAAGTACGATGTTGTACAACAATCTTACTCGTGAAGAAGCACCATCACAAATGATCACATTGGGCTTGGCTGATATTAAGGAAGCTAAGCAGATCTTGTTAGTTGCCTCTGGAGAAAGAAAAGCTCAGGCGGTTAGGGATACGATTGAAGGTCCTATAAGTGTAGATTGTCCGGCAACTGTACTGAGAGATCATCCAAATGTCACTTTTATTATAGATGAAGCAGCAGCCTCGTTATTATCGAAGTGAGAAGATACATTCTATTGAGTGAAGGTTTACATTCTTTACTCGTTTAACAAATTTTGTCTTTGTCTGCTTTTTCGAGTATGGATTTCTACAAGGGGATAATTATGGATAAAAAAATAATCGGTATAGACATAGGAGGGACCAATGTCAAAATAGGCCTCTTAAATTTACAAGGCGATATTCTCAAGAGATGGGAAATTCCCACAATACGTGGTGAAGAGATCATAACTAATATTTGGGAATCGGTCCTTTCAAACGTATCAATTGATGATGTGGAAAATAATATTCTTGGAATTGGGGTAGGTGCTCCTGGCTTTGTAGAAGGAGAAACGGGTATTGTATTTGAAGCTGTTAACTTAAGCTGGAAAAACTTCGAATTAGGGCAACTGTTATCAAACAAGTTTTCTCTTCCTGTAATAGTCGAGAATGATGCAAACTTAGCAGCGCTCGGTGAATATTGGAAAGGTGCGGGAGACCGAGTTGAAAACCTCATTTTTATTACACTTGGAACAGGTGTAGGTAGTGGAATCATTGCGAATGGTGCCATTTTAAATGGTGAAAATGGAACTGCCGGTGAAATTGGCCATATCATTGTAGAACCTAAAGGCTACAATTGTAATTGTGGTCGAGTGGGTTGTCTTGATACAATTTCATCCGCTACTGGAATTGTACGACAGGCAAAGGATAAAATAAAAGAAAATCCAACTAGTAACTTGGCCAGATATGTTCAAGCACGTGGTTCTTTAGACGCAAAAGATATTTTTACTCAGGCACGAAGTGGTGATCAAGATTGTGTTGATATTCTAGAATACACCTCCGAAATGTTAGGAAAGGCACTTGCAAACGCAGCGGCCATCATAAACCCTTCAAAAATCATTATTGGAGGAGGCGTCTCCCAAGCGGGCGACCAACTACTAACTATCACAAAAAAATACTTTATTAAGTACTCACTAGGTAGAATTGGAGATATCACAAACATAGAAATAGCCAAACTCGGCAACAACGCAGGAATCATCGGCGCAGCCTACTTAGTTAATAAAGCCCTCACGGGTCAGAGCGACAACTCTATTGTCCAACAAGATACCTGCCATAAGTAGATTAGTTCTTTAATCTGTTCCTCCCGCAAATAGATTAAGTATAGGGGTAAGAAGAAATGGCGAGTTTTTCATACTAGAGCAGGTCGTTTTATTGATTAACTAAATAGAGATTCTCAAAAAAACTACCATGGCCTGCATTTGATCAATTGCAAATTGAAAAAGTGAGATTTTGCTAGAAGAAAGTTTGAGAACGGAGAGTTCTCTAGATAACTACTTAGGTGGATTGATTCTTTCATAAATAAGGTGAAGTGCTAATTCTTTAAGAAGATAAGCTAAACTGGACAGACTAACACCCTTCTATGAGCTTTTACTACTCCAGTCATGTGGAGGTGGTTGCGCAGTTAGTTTTAAAATAGTTATGCTAGTAAAAACTCATCAACATCTCATGTGTTGCCACATACACTCTGGACATGTTGAAGCGGTAACCAAGTTGGTATTGAAATAATTCAGCAAAGAATATGTTGTAAAGCCGACCCTGAATTCATTATCGAATTTGGGGTCTTTCTTATTTTGTCAGGGGTTTGGTAAGATAAGTCCATCAACCTGTGGGTTGTATGGATTGGTTAATTATTTTATTTATTGAATTTGGTGGTTTCATTGAATATCGAGATTATTATAAAATTACTTAGACAGTCATATAGTAAATGGATAAAATCTGCATAAACTATTGATAATTTCATTGTACTAAATAAGCTAGAAAGGGCTAGCTTATTTAAAGAAATAGCGAAAATACTTCAACGTCTAGCAGCAAAATAAAGCTTATTATAGAGAGTGAAATTAAGTTACTGAGGGAGTTAGTGATGCAAATAAAAACCTTACATAAGGACCTAATTATTGCAAGTGAAAATGGAGTATTGGAGGATGTAAAGCGCCTTCTGCAAGAAGGAGCAAGCATTCATTATAAGGATCAGAGTGGTAGAACCGCCTTAATAGCGGCTACACAAAAAAATAAAATTCCAGTTGTTCAATTGTTATTAGAAGCTGGAAGTGATGTTAATACAAGAGATATTACCCAGCTAACTCCGTTTATTTGTGCAGGTGCAAACGGATTTCATGAAATTTTAAGCATGATGCTTAAATATGCTGCAGATGTCAAAAGTGTAAATCGATTTGGTGGTACAGCTTTACTGCCTTCTAGTGAAAAAGGGTATTTGAAGACGGTTCAAGTTTGTTTAGAGGCGGGAGTTCCAGTCAACCATGTGAATGATTTGGGTTGGTCTGCTTTATTAGAAGCAGTTATTTTAGGAAATGGTGGCCGTTTGTTTTCTGAAGTTATCCAACTTCTTGTTGATGCGGGAGCGGATGTAAACTTGCCAGATAGAGACGGTAAGTCTGCAATTCAGCATGCAGTAGAACTCAATCAACCAAAGGTTGCTAAAATCTTAAACAAGGAATATGTAGAAAATTGTAATATCAAAAAAGCTAAATCACTCTACAAAGAAGATAGGTACGAAGAGGCTATTGCTACCATAAATCATGGCCTTGTAAGTGACTTTGAAAACGTAGATCTATATTTTTATAAAGGGTACTTTTTACAAGAAGCAAAGAGGTATAAAGAGGCACTCACTCAATATGAGAGGGCCTTAGCGATAGATTCAAACGACTTAGATTTTTATTTCTATACTGCTCAATGCTTACGGTTGATGAAAAAACCGGAGGAAGCGCTTGCCGAATATGATAAGGCAAGTGCCCTTGACCCAAATGAAACTTTTTACCGATACCATAAATCAAACTATTTAAGAGAACTTGGTAGACATGAGGAAGCCGTTGCTGAGATGGACAAGCTTTTGGCTCTTCAACCACATCGGTACGATTTCTCATTTCACAAAGCTAACAGCCTAAGGTCACTCGGAAAACATGAAGAGGCGATAGAAGCAATTGAGAATGCAATTAAATATGATCCTACTAATTCTTTGTACCATTTGCACAAAGAACATTCTCTTAAATTACTAGGAAAAAAATAGATTCAAACAAAGGAGAGTACCCCAAATGGCAGAAAGAAATATTTTCAATGAAGAACTTCATAAAGAGAACTCCTACATACTATTAAATGTTCGATTAGAAAGTGGATATCAATTTGAAAATGGTGAGGTTGTTGCAACAGAAACAGAATTGCGAAATATCCAAATTGAGAATGGTGTAATAACAAAAATTCAAGGGATCAATGAGCCTTATAAAAGAGATATTGATATTTATGATGCGAAAGGCATGCTTCTTCTCCCTAGTTTTAAGGAAATGCATATCCACTTAGATAAAACTTATTATGGAGGACCATGGAGAGCGGGTGCAAACCGAAAAACAATATTTGACATGATTGCTTTAGAGGAAGAATTACTTCCAGAGTTACTTCCAACCGCTCAGGAACGAGCTGAAAAACTCATTGAGCGACTCCTTAGCTATGGCTCAACATATATTCGAAGTCACTGTAATATTGACCAAACAATCGGTTTAAATAATCTCGAAAAACTAAAGAATGCTTTAGAGAATTATTCAGATAAGGTTTCATATGAAATCGTGGCTTTCCCACAACATGGATTGCTTCGTTCCAATGCTGAAGGGCTGTTGCGTGAAGCAATGCAGCTTGGGGTCACTCATGTTGGTGGACTTGATCCAACAATTGTTGATGGCAATATGGAAAAATCATTGCAAACCATGGTACAAATCGCAGTTGACTACAATGTGGGCATTGATATACATCTCCACGAAGGAGGGGATACGGGAATAAAAGCTATTACTAGATTGGCAGATTTTACGGAAGAGGCTGGTTTAGCTGGAAAAGTAACGATCAGTCATGCATTTTCACTTGCCCCACTAGCTGAAGTAGAAGGAATTGAGCTTGCAAATCGTTTAGCCTCATTAGGTATCTCAATTGCTTCAACTGTTCCAATAGGTAAAAACGTTATGCCTATCCCACTACTTCAAAAGCAAGGAGTAGAAGTTCTACTTGGAAATGATAGTATTATAGACCATTGGTCACCGTTTGGGATTGGGGATATACTTCGGAAAGCACATCTTGCAGCCCAATTATATGGATGGAGCAATGAGTATAATTTATCCCGATCGTTAGCTCTCGCAACAGGAGGTATTACACCTTTAAATCAAAACGGAGTTCAAATTTGGCCAAAGATTGGTGACGAAGCAACAGCAGTCCTTGTTCAAGCGAGCTGTTCTGCTGAAACCGTTGCCCGTCTGCCAAAGCGTGCTGTTGTATTACGTAAGGGTGTTTTTTCTTCAGGCTCGTTAGAAAAAAAGTAATGCCACATCTTCTGGTTATAGATGGATGAGTTAATGGCTGAATTAATTGGTAATTATCTAGAATGATAGGATATATTTAATGCCTTTGCTATCTATTAGGCTTCATTATATTAAAAGAACGAATTCCGATTTTGGTGGAATTCGTTCTTTTTTGCTTGTTAAGGTGAGTAATTGTATAGAAGAAAATTTGGTAATTAATAATTATATATTCACTCAACATATGAAAATACACATTTCTAAAGTTTGTTAAGTGTCGATTTCTTTTATAACAAACCCTCTTGCAAAGGTATTAAAAATACGTATGAGACGATCTGTCATTTCAGCGGGTGTCACATCAAAATCCTGCGCAATCCAGTCCGTAATTAAACCGGCCGTACCATATGCCATATAACGCTTTTGGGAGTAATCATCAACAGAAGACACGTCGTATTGAATATCAAATTTATTTTTCAATAAATTAAATATCGCTTCAGGAAGTTGTTGGTGAATTTGTGGCAAGGTATCTTCTAAAAGTATTAATGTAAAGTAATCACGGTGATCGTAAATATAATACAACAAATCGAAGGAGTTTGTTGTTAACTCTTTTACTTTTACCCGACTATCGCTTTGGTATTTAGACATGCTGTAATACTGAATGGCTTCAAACATTTCATCCATTAACTCTTCAACAAGCTCATATATGTTTTGATAATACACATAATAGGTTGTTCGATTATATTGTGCATATTCAACGATGTCCTTCACCGTAACAGCACTAAATCCCTTTTTATGTACCATTTCAATAAATGCCTTTTTTAAGAAATTCTTTGTCCTTATTGCTTGGTTAGAATTGGATTTCATCATATTCCTCTCCTATTAGACAGATTTGATGAAAGTGTTGGTTTCTTCAACATTATAGCAAATATTAAGGATGGTTTACACAAAGAGAAACCTAGTAAACTATAAGTGTAGCTAGAATTATTAAAAAATTAGATATGAACAATTTGGAGGAGATAGTATGAGAGGTTGGCTATTTTCAGGTACAAATAAACCACTAGAATTGATTGAAAAAGAAGATCCGAAAGCGATTCCAGGTCACGTTGTGATAGACGTGAAAGCTGCTGGTCTATGCCATTCAGACGTTGCAGCATTACAAGATCCAGGTTGGATGCCACTTTTCCCAAATGGTCCTGTTATTATGGGGCATGAGTTTGCTGGGGTTGTTATTGAAGTGGGTGAAGGTGTTGAAGGTATTAAAGTTGGAGACCGCGTTGGTGCTAACCCAATGAATAGAGAAACAAAAGTAACTGCTGGGTATAACTATGACGGCGGGTATGCAGAAAAAGTACGTGTTCCTGCAGATCAATGCGTAATCATTCCTGAAGGCGTTTCCTTTGTAGAAGGGGCAGCTTCAACAGATGCAGGAATCACGGCGTATCGTGCTCTTTTCAGTATTGGACAAGCTAAAGAAGGTACAAAATTAGGAATCATCGGAATCGGCGGTCTTGGTCAATTTGCTCTACAAATGGCATTAATTAAAGGTTGCGAAGTGTACGCTACAGATGTTTCTGAAGGAGCTCGAAAACTTGCTGAAGAACTAGGAGCTAATAAAGTTTACGATACTGTTCTAGATATGAAAGAAGCAGAATGTGACGTTATTGTTGACTTTGCTGGTTTTGGACAAACAACTTCTGACGCACTGGAAGCTGTAAGACCAAAAGGAACAGTTGTCATTGTTGGTATGGGTAAATTAGAATCAAATATCAACACGTATTTAATGATTACAAAAGAAATTAAGCTTTTAGGAAGTAATGGTGGATCAGTAGAAGACTTAAAAGGTGTATATGATTGCTTCGCTACTGGAAAAATGAATCCAAATCTTATCACAATCCCGTTTGAAGAAGTCGACAAAGGTATAGAAAAACTGAAAAATCATGAAGTAAAAGGACGCTTAGTAGCTGTATTTGAATAAATGTAAGTTTTCTTTATTAAGGTAGAGGTTAGGATAAAAAAATCCTCTGAAATGAAAAAGCTTGTGAAATTTTTTCGTAAAATTTCACAGGCTTTTCTTTTAACATTAGAGAAAAGCGTGAGTGGATTTTGTGAACGTGTAAAGCAATTTTTATTTGGTGCTTGTCAAAAATTAAATTATTGTACAGTTGATACGTTTAAAAGCAAATAGTTTAGCTGAAATTGCCAAACGATTTACTCCTTATATTTGACATCACCTAATTTTGCTACATAATCTATCAAGAAATGAAAGACGATAAGTGGCAAAATTGAACCTATTCCAATATAAAGAATAGAGAATAGTAACCCAAAAATAGTGGTTCTTATAACACCAGTTAGGAAACCTTGGTAGGTATGAGCCATTCCGAACATAAGCGAAGAAAGAATTATAACTAGCCCAATAGACAAACCTGGAAAGAAATAACCTAAAGCAAAGATTAAAAAACCTCTATAAATAATCTCTTCCGTTATTCCCGCCGTTAATGAAACATAGTTCCATATTTTTTTCTCTTTATCAGTAACGGGTAACATTATCCATAAATTTCACTCTCCTCTGATACTTATTTTACCATTTATTTGTAAAAAATTCTTAAAAATAACAATCTTACGAAAACAGTTAAAAAAAGAATCAAAATGTAAGTATGAACCATTGTGATTTTTCTCTATTTGACTTTAACCAAATAATTAGTAGGGGCTTTAAGACTGTACGAGTATCCACCAATCCTTATATAATAGTTTTAAGATGTTTAAGAGGAACACATATGATGTATCTCGCAACTCATACTAAAAGAAGACAACTAACCCATTTGAAGTGAGGGGATGGGAAAATGAAGATGGATGGCCCGGAAGGTCATAAGACAAAACATGAAATAATCGAATCAGGACACAAATCTCGGGAAGAATTACTACAATCCATTCGAAAAGGAGAACAGGAATCTGTTGTCCAATATATAAGCGAATTTAATGAGTTTCTAAGTGAAGAAACAGACACTTTAGATATTATTAAAAGGGTTCCAAGGAATAAAGTACGTGCATTTAAAAACATATTATTATCACATAATACGCTTTACAGCTATTCAGCGGAAAAAGGTGGCTTGAGTGCCTGGCAATGTCATTATTGCTCTGAAAAATACGCAATTATGATTGAGAACGCCAAGTCAACTTCGGAACTAGAAGAGATTCATAAAAGAATGTTAGAAGAGTACTCAGATCCATCTATTCGTTTTGCAACACTTGAAAAAGCAACAATTTCCGAAAAAGCTGAACATTTTATTAGGATGAATTTTTCAGAGGATATCTCTGTTGAGGAAATCTCGCGAAAGCTGCATGTACATCCTTCCCACTTAATGCGTACTTTCAAAAAAGAAAAAGGGATGACAATCAGTCATTATCGAAATTTGATAAGGATAAAGGAAGCAAAGGATTTATTAGCTAATTCTAATCTTTCATTAATCGAAATCACCTTTATTGTAGGTTTTAAAAACCAGCAGTACTTTTCTCGTGTTTTTAAAGAATCAGAAGGCGTAACCCCAAAAGAATATAAACGAAATAATAGGACGTAAAGCTTTTAATCAAATGAAAAATAGGATTAAAAGCTTTTTTCTTATTTAATGCAATTATAGTATAAAAGGATGCTATTTTATTGAAAAAGTAGTTAGAAATTATGCATTAAAATACTAGTATACCAACTAAAACGCTTTCAAAATCACAGAAAGAGGATGATGAAGGGATTTAATAAAAACATCATCTGCACAATTAGTTTGGATAGTGAACACATATAAATCTATTTTTTACATTGGGGGTTACAACATGGAAAAGAAACAGGTTAGAAAATTTGGTTTCCGTGATCAATTTGGATACATGCTAGGGGATGTTGGGGGAGGATTTGCAAACCTTTACATTGGGTCCTTTTTCCTTTTATTCTCCACCTCCGTTCTTGGAGTAAGTCCTTATTTCATGGGTACATTATTTTTAGTTGCACGGATATTTGATGCATTCACAGATGTCATTATGGGAAGTATTCCAGATCGATGGAGATTAGGAAAAAGCGGTGACAAATTCTTACCATATATCAATATTTCAAAATGGTTACTTGCAGCATCAATCTTAATTTCGTTTGCTGATGTCTCAAGTTGGTCATCAACAGCCATTCATGTATGGGTTGTATTTGTTTATTTATTCTATGGAATCGCATACACAGCTGATTCAATTCCTTATGGTTCATTAGCGGCTGTTATTACTGATGATCCAATTGAACGTACGAAATTATCTCGTGCTCGTGCGATTGGTGGCATGGTTGTTGGGATTGGATTTTTATCTTTTGTCCCGATGTTTATCTATGATAAATCTGGAAATCTAGTACCTGAAATGTTTTTCTACATTTCTATCGTATTCAGTATTCTTTCTGTTCTCGCTTATACAGGACTTGTCAAATTAACAACAGAACGTATTCGTGATGACAGACCAGTTGGAACAAAACCTGATTATAAATTCACAGATGCTTTAAAGGCTGCCTTAAAGAATCGACAGTTATTAGGGATGATGGTAGCAAGTGTTGGCTCATTAATTATGATTAACGGAGTTACGCAATTAGCTGCAATTGTGTTCTCAGAATACTACAAAAATCCAGGTGCATTTGCTATTAACTCATTTTTACAAATGGGAGTTACACTGGTATTGTTCATCTTTGTTCCAAGTCTAGTAAAACGATTTGGAAAACGTAATATGGTTATTAGTACTGCAAGTTTCAGTTTAATTGCTTCTACATTGCTGACCATTTTTGTAATTGAGAATGTTTACGTTTATATCGTAGCTTATAATATCGCAACAATCGCAAATATGGTTTTTGTTATGATTGTATGGGCACTCGTTACAGATTGTTTAGATTTTACAGAACTTCAAACTGGTAAACGATATGATGGTACACTTTATTCTATTTATTCTTTCTCACGTAAAGTAGGTATGGGTGTTGGATCAGCACTTGGTAGTTACGCTTTAGGTTGGGTAGGATTTGTTTCTGGACAAACTTCTCAAAGTAAAGAAGTGGCAGAAGGTGTATTACGTATGTATAACGGATTACCTATTTTATCTTTTCTCTTAATGATTATCGGTATTGCGTTAATTTTCAACTTAAATAATAAGAAGGCTGAGGAAATGTATGCTACTTTAAAAGAAAGAAGAGCAGCAAACTCATAAAATTTCACAAAGGACTTTCACAAGAAGGTTCTTTGTTCTTTTAAATATTAATTGGAGATGATAGATTATGAGAACTCGATTTTTATCAAAATGTACAAATGGTGAAGTTGAAGAGTATTTAAAACAAAATGATTTAATTTTTGTGCCAGTCGGTGTTACGGAGACTCATGGAGCACTTCCTCTTGATGCCGAAACTGTTTTTGCAGAAGCTGTTGCGTTAAAAATGGCAGAAGCAACAAACGGACTTGTTCTTCACAATCTCCCATATTTCTTTGCTGGCGGGACAGCAATGGCACGCGGAACGGTTAATATAAGCGTTAAAGATGGGATGAGTTATTTAAACAGCATTGCAAATTCACTTTTAAAGCAAGGTTTTAGAAGACAAGTATATGTAACATGTCATGGCCCTGCTCACATAACTCTTAGCGGCATGGTGCGTGATTTCTTTGAAGAAACAAAAGTTCCAATTCTTTATATGGATATGATAAAAGTATTTGAAGCTGTTGAAGATTTAAGTTACTCATTTATGGAAAAGTTTAACGATATGAGTATCGGTGCATATAAAATCCTTGGCAGATTAGAAGATGTTCCATTGAATGTACCCGAATCAACTTCGGTTACCTATGATGTACAAAGCATGTTAGATGGTATGGGTAAAAACCCAGGTAACCTACTTGGAAAATATGCATTACAATCTGGAGCAATTGGTTCCTACTTTGATAAAGCATCCGATCACTTAGTAACTCCTCTTCTCACATCAGAAGAAGAACGAGAAAAAATTGCACAATCAGGAGTACTTGCATTAGAAGAACTTATTCAAAAATTAGATATGCCAACAGTTGTAGACCTTATTCAAAAAACAGACGAGTATACTCAAAACGACAGTCTTCAGAAATATGGGGAATGGTTATAATTTTAGAAAAAACGAGAATTCATTTTCTCGTTTTTTTAGTGGGTAAAGATATGATTATTATGTATCCAGCTGCAGCCTGATTTTTTTTCTGGCTGTTGCACATCGCTAACTCAATACTTGTTTATATACATTAATATGTCTGATATCAACACTCAAGCCACGTGGAATGTATCTCGCGACTCATTTTAAATTAAAATACGAGTTTTATGTGAAAGAGCCGGAAAGGAATCAGTTAAACCGGTTCTTTTTTTTGCAAATCTATGTGAAAAAACTTCTTGAAAAACGTAACCATTCCTATTATTATAAAAAGTTCTAAATCGAAATTTATAAAATAAAATGGTAGAATCAGATATAATCTACATCATTAAAATAATTATTATTCAGCACCCTATGTGTTGCAATATACATTTGGCAAACACAGAAGAGGCTGTGAAATTGGTATTAAAGGTGTGTCTAACTAAAATAAACATGTCCGATCGAGATCCGGTTTTCGTGAACATAATATTTCCGATTTCCCGATCTTTTTATGTTCAGCCCTTTTCTTGTCTTACTTTCCCAATGTTCACCCATGTTTAGCAAATTGAGAAAACTGTATTTTAACTCCACCAAAAAAGGTTAAGTTCTGTATCCCACTTTTTGTATGATCCATTTTGTGATCATCACTTAACTTATTACAGCAAGATTTGGAAAGTCTAACAAAACCAATTTTGTTATCTTATTATTAATCAAACCAACTTTATTAATTTGAAAGGAGCATTTGCAATAGTCTGGAAACAATATTAAAAATCTGAATCAATAGGTAGTTTTTTAATAGGTGTATAGATGTGGTAGACGGAATCAAGATTGTGAATGTTATCAAAAACTTGAATGAGTTCGATATGTGAATTCTCAGATTCCTGCTTTGAGATTTTTAAAAATCTTGCAAAATCAGTTTTTAAAACATCACCTATGTCAAGTAGATCACCGAAATATTTGAATTTTGCACAGAAAATTTGTGGTACATCAACGGTAAAATAATTAGGTTTATCTATCTGTATATCATGTGGAATCCCGAACAGTACCTTGAAACGAGTTGAATCTGGTTGACAGTCTGAATAGATGACATAACATGAACCATTTATTGTTTCATCAATGTTATTTAGTAGCATTTTTGAATGAGAGCGGATCTTCGCCTTGTAATTATCAGTCGCCAAGTCCACTTCAAAAACTAAGCCACTCACCCTGATTGTTTCGAATTCCGTTAGGGTGAAATCAGTGACAATATCACCATTGATGTTTTTGATGTGTCTTTTAACTACTGAAGGTATCGGCACATGAGATAGGGTCTTATCTTTTGTTCTTAAAGAACTTGGAGTTATACCGTATTGGCGTTTGAATGCGCGGGTGAATGATGATTGAGTTCCAAAATTAAGTTGATAAGCAATATCCGTTAGAGATAAGTTATTATTTTGTATTAATGGTAGTGATGCATTCAATCTTCTGGATAGGATGTAATTGTTCAATGAACAACCCATCATGGCTGAAAAAAGTCTATGAAAATAGTATTTGGACGTCTTGGAGGCTTTAGCAACAGAACTCAATGATAAAGGTTGTTGTATATTCTTTTCAATATAAATCAAAGCATCCTCAATTACTTCATAATAGTCCATAATAACACCTCACATTAATTATTTTTTGATGTTCCGAAATTAGTATAGCATAGGATAGTTGATAAGTAGCTAAATAATTTTTTCAAGGAGGTAAAGATAATGACACAAGATCGAGTGAATGGGATCATAATAGGTATTTTATATATAGTAGCTGCGGTCACTTCAGTCATAGCTGTTGTATATTATCAACCAGTATTGTCAGAACAATGGTATACGTCTGTAGTGGATGGATTTGAAACGAAGGTTTTGATTGGAGTACTAAATGATCTGTTTCTTGTAGTGGCGGCTGTTGGGACGGCTGTCATGCTGTTTCCATATCTTCGTCGTTGGAATGAACATATTGCACTAGGTTATCTTTGCTTCCGATTTATGGAAGCTGTTTTTATCACAATAGGCTTGGTAAGCATATTAGGTTTATTGCATCTTAGTATGTATTATGAAGCAGACAACTTAGATAGTGAAAGTCTTCATGCTTTAGGTTTAATGTTACAATCTTTTCATCGTTGGACTTTTATGTTAGGGCCAAATTTGATGTTAGGCTTAAATACATTCATGTATAGTTATTTACTTTTCAGAACAGGTTTAGTGCCAAAATCGTTAGCGAAATTTGGGATGGTTACAGCCATCTTGGTATTCATAGCCGGTTTACTGGACATGTTTGGTATAGTAGAACCAGTCTCTACAGTAAAAGGTATTATCGCATTACCGGTGGGCGTTTATGAGATGAGTTTGGCTGTATGGTTAATTGTGAAGGGATTTCATAAGCAAAATCTTGAAAAACTAAAAGTGAATTAGTGTTTTAATTACAAGTGCCTCACCACCAGTAAAGTACAATATCGCTTTGGCTTGGGGTCAGGCAATTTTTTGAAGAAAATAGAGTAAGAGTCTTGTCAAAGCTCTACCCGGTAGAATATGTTCAGCCGGTTGATATGTTTGTGAGTACTGAGCATGTGAGAAGTTTCACGAAACTTATATTTTAAAAAAGTAACTAACCATCAGGTGTTGCCTTTTTTGTTCAAAGATAAGAAAATTTGACTTTGAGAATTGTCTGGCCTCAGTGCCTGGCATCTAGTGTACTTCGTTCTTCTTCCTATTGTAAGTCAACATCGAAATACTATTTTCGTGTATCCTTTATATCGGTCGAAACGCTCCAGTCCATACGCCGCTATACGGGGGCCTGCGCTTTTTCATATTCTTGAGTGTAAGGCAATGTTCCTAATGATATAATATTATGTTACTATGTAACTATATTCATAACCTTTATTACTGGGTATTTCGGGGGAGTAGGATGAAACATTATAGCTTTCTTTGGCCTTTGACTGCTGTGATAGTTCCATATATTATTTTTGAATGTTTTAATATAGGTTTTTTAAAAGATTTAACTTTCAATATGCCGATAGGCCACTTTTATATTGTAAGTCTTGTGTCAATTCTAGCTAGTATAATTTCTATCGCGGTTGGGTTTGCTGGAAGAAGAATCCGAAATATTAAAGTGAGTTTTCTAGCATTATCCTTTCTGTCTATGGGTTTAATGTTTTCTATTCATGGGCTTTCTACTCCAAATTTCATACATGGGTACACCCATTTGCCTGGAATCTCTGCTCAATTAAGCATGTTATTGGCAACTTGCTGGATTTGGTTATCATCCTTACCATCTGATAATTCAATTGTTAAATTTTTTTCAAAGCGGCAGCGTAGCCTACTTCCTATATGGATAGTGGCTTTAAGCATATTCTGTATATTAGGATTTCTTAATCCGCATATCGTGGATATTATTCCAT
This sequence comes from Bacillus sp. JJ1533, assembly GCF_036965045.1. Classification (NCBI taxonomy): domain Bacteria; kingdom Bacillati; phylum Bacillota; class Bacilli; order Caryophanales; family Bacillaceae; genus Bacillus; species Bacillus sp. JJ1533. The sequence goes on from NZ_JBALOV010000002.1 coordinate 79,031, forward strand.
TGGATGCAGACCCTTTTAATAGCATTTTGACGATCGTAATCCTACTGTTAAATGGCATTACGATTTATCGCTATTATCAATCGTATAGGTATACAAAATTTCCTTTACAAATATCTATTGTTTATAGCTCGGGCTGGATAATGGTCTCGCAATTGATAATGGTAAGAGGGGTAATATGGAGTTTCGGATGGTGGATCTATCACTTCTTATTACTAGCTTCCATGATCGTTATGATTAGCGGCCTGGTTAAACAGTATGCAGTAAAAGGGACGTTTACTGAATCTATTCGTTCTTTGTTTACTAATGATCCTTTTGAACGAGTAACGAACAGCATCTCGCCAAGTGTTAAAGCTTTGGTGACTGCTACTGAAAAGAAGGATAACTACACAGCAGGTCATACCTTCAGAGTTACGATGTATGCTTTAAAACTTGCAGAAGAGCTTCATTTGAAACCGGAACAACTTCGGGCTATTGTTCAAGGGGGACTTGTTCATGATGTAGGTAAAATTAGTGTCCCCGATGCAATTCTTAATAAGCCGGGAAGACTATCGAATGATGAACGATTTCTAATTGAAAAGCATCCTTTATTTGGCTATGATATGTGCAAGAATCTTGGATTTATGAAGGAAGAATTGAGCATAATCCGGTCCCATCATGAAAAGTGGGATGGCAGTGGGTACCCGGATGGACTAAAAGAGAATGATATTCCTTACTTTGCCCGAATAGTGGCAGTTGTGGATGTATATGATGCCCTTACTTCAGAACGTTCTTATCGTAAAGCGTGGACACATCATGAAGCTATGAAATACTTAAAAGAAAACAAAGGAACCCATTTTGATCCTCAATGTGTGGATGCATGGGAGCAGCTTTGTATAGGTAACCCGACTGTTTTCCAATTCCCTTCACTGTCTATAAAGGAAGCAGGGACCATAAAGAAACTTTCTTTATTTTAGGAAAAAAACAGTATTAAAATATACAATTCTAGTTTATTGCGATAAAAAACTTAATAACTATTTTCCTTAGAAATTAGTTTCGTTATAGTCCCACCACCTTTCGGGTACTCAAATTTAAAATGTAAAATCACCAGCACCCCATGTGTTGCCACATACACTCTGGACAAGTGGAGTGTGTTTTTTAAAGGAAAATAAACCAATTATGCCTGACAACAGTGTTTCAACATGCTATACCACACTGTTTGCCAGGCATCTTTTATTTCTGTCGAGCATTCAGTGAAATGAAAAAACAGGCATTCCGGGCACTTTCCATATGATGTTCCCTAGGCACTCCTACAACACAATCATTGCCAAAACGCTGACAATGCAATACGATATACACTTGTGGAATGATTTTTTAGGAGTTGACACCATGAGATGGATTTTTCAGAAGAAATGGTCAGTTATTGGGATTGCAATTTTTTGTTCGCTTTTGTGGGGGAGTGCCTTTCCTGTTCTAAAGGTAAGTTATGAAGAACTGCAAATGTCCCCAGATGATATAATAGCAAAGGTAGTATTTGCGGGTATTCGCTTTTTACTTGCGGGTTTATTCGTCTTAGGATTTTTATTACTGATAAAGCCGAAAAAAATAGTGGTTTCGAAAAGGAGTTTTCTCATTCTCCTTTTACTGGGGTTGATTCAAACAGCCCTTCAATACTTTTTCTTCTATAACGGATTAGCAAAAGTGTCAGGTATGCAGGGGGCAATTTTGTCGACTGTCGGCACTTTTTTCACCGTTATAATAGCTCACTACTATTATAAAAATGATAGATTAACTTGGAAGAAATCAGTTGGGCTAATTGCTGGTTTCTTTGGAATTGTGGTAGCAAACTGGGGACAAGAGCTTAAAATGAGTTTCCAATGGGATGGAGAAGGATATATGATTCTAGCGGGACTCACTGGTGCGATTGCAACAATAATGGCCAAAGAACTGACTGCTGGCATTGATCCATTTGCCATTACGGGATGGCAGTTGAGTCTTGGGGGACTTGTCATGCTTATTATTGGTCTACCGATGATGCATACAGGTTCAATCACTTTTACGCCATTTGGATGGGGACTATTAATGTACTCTGCTGTACTCTCGGCTGTTGCGTTTGGTCTCTGGTATTCGTTATTAAAATATAATCATGCAGGTGAAATTACAATTTATAAGTTTATTGTACCTGTTTCAGGAACGATACTGTCTGCTATTTTCATACCAGGTGAAAAATTGAATCTGTATATTCTAGTGGCTATTGCTATGGTTGCAATCGGTATTATTGTTTTGAATTATCGCGGAAAAGGGAATAAAGCTATTAAGACCGCAAAAAGAATTGCTTCATAATCCAGTTGATTAGGGGGCCAGCCTAGCACCTTTATTAAAGGCTCAATCTGAGACAGATGCAAATTGAATGATAGACTGAATTAGGTACCTTTTGTTTTATGACAGGTCCTACAATTTAAAAAAAGGAGCTCAAATAATGGATAATAACGATATTTTAATCCGGTTGAGATATGCATTGGAAATAAAAAACAAAGAAATGGCAGAGATATTTAAACTTGGTGGCGTGGAAGTAACAGTACCAGAAGTAATAAAGATACTTACAAAGACTTACGATGATGATGAATATGAGAATGAAGATCAAATAAAATGTACCCACAGTATGTTAGACTCATTTTTAAATGGGCTTATTATTTATAAAAGGGGGAAACAGGAGCCGAAACCAGGACAGCCTAATCCACCAGAACCTCCACTAAAAACAAGTGGAAACGTGAATAATCTCCTTTTAAAGAAAGTCAAAATCGCACTGGCTTTAACGACTGAGGATATGCTAGACGTTTTTGATCATGTAGGGTTAAGGGTAACAAAAGGAGAACTAGGTGCTTTATTACGAAAAGAAGGGCATAAGAACTATAAAGAATGCGGAGATAATTTCGCCAGAAACTTCTTAAAAGGGCTCGCTATCAAATATAGGGGATAAAGACATGATTCATTCTTGCTTAGATAAGACAACTAACCCATTTGTAGTAAGGGGATGGGAAAAAGAAAATGGACGGGCAGGAAGGTCAAATACAGGAATTTAATAAATAACAAAAACAAAACATGAATTAATCGAATCAGGACACAACTATCGGGGAGAATTATTACAATCGTTGCCCGATATATATATGAATTTAATGAGTTTCTAAGTGAAGAAACAGACACTTTAGATATTATTAAAAGAGTTCCAAGGAATAAATTACGTGCATTTAAAAAGATATTATTATCGCAGTCATTATCGAAATTTGGATAAGGATAAAGGACGCAAAGGATTTATTAGCTAACTCTAATCTGCACAATCAGGAGTACTTGTATTATAAGAACTAATTCAAAAATTAGATATGCCAACAGTTGTAAACCTTATTCAAAAAACCGATGATTAAATAGATTGTAATAATAAGGAGTTTTATAACCATGGTTATTTTATTATAGATTATGAAACAATTAGAAAAATTGTCTGCCATACAATAAATTTATTGTATGGCATTTTTATTAGTGTTAGAATATTTGGAACCTAGTTAAATTCCGATATCAAAATGACTTAGTTTTCTAGAAAGATGGGTGAGAACGTGTTAGACGATCGTACAAAAAAGATGGACGTTCACTCAGCTTGGTTACAAGTCTACGTCAGTTCTTTAGAAAAACAAAAACAACTATATAAGAGAACATTAATGGTTGTTGTCTTCTCCCAAATTTTTGGAGGAGCAGGGCTTGCAGCAGGAATAACAGTGGGGGCACTTTTAGCCCAAGACATGTTAGGCACAGATAGCGTAACGGGTATTCCTACGGCGTTATTTACCTTAGGTTCAGCAGGGGCGGCATTATTTGTGGGACGACTTTCTCAAAGCTTTGGGCGGCGTTATGGACTTGCGACAGGGTTTTTGGCTGGAGGTCTTGGTGCCATTGGAGTGGTCATTTCAGCATTAACAAATAGTATTCTGCTTTTATTTATCTCACTCCTTATCTATGGGGCTGGATCAGCTACAAACCTACAAGCACGCTACGCAGGGACTGACTTGGCAAACAGGGCACAAAGGGCTAAGGCTGTTAGCATAGCCATGGTTTCTACCACTTTTGGGGCTGTTGCAGGTCCAAATATGGTAGATGTAATGGGTGAGTTTGCGCTATCTATAGGGATTCCAGCTTTAGCTGGTCCATTTTTATTAGCTGCAGCAGCTTATATACTTGCTGGGTTGGTTCTCTTAATTTTTCTTAGACCAGACCCTTTTCTTGTTGCCAAAGCAATATCAGATGCTCGAAGCTCAACCGGTAATTTACTGACAGAGGAAAATTCGAATGTGTCATTGATAAAAAGAAGAGGCATTATTGCTGGAGCTTCAGTGATGGTTCTAACCCAATTTGTGATGACTGCAATTATGACGATGACTCCCATACATATGGGACGTCATGGATATGGTCTCGATGCAGTAGGAATTGTCATTGGATTTCATATAGGTGCTATGTTTTTGCCTTCTTTAGTTACTGGATTTCTTGTTGATAAAATTGGTCGTGCTACAATGGCCATTGCTTCTAGTGTTACGCTTCTTATCACTGGTATTCTAGCTGCAATGGGACCTGCTGATTCGATGGTAGTACTTATTACTGCACTTGTTTTACTTGGCCTGGGCTGGAATTTCGGTTTAATTAGTGGTACAGCAATTCTTGTAGATGCAACATCACCATTAACCCGGGCTAAAACGCAAGGTTCTGTAGATGTTGGAATTGCCTTGTCAGGAGCAATAGGAGGAGGCTTATCTGGAATAGTTGTAGCACATTCTAGCTATGCAGCCCTTTCAATTGCTGGTGCTGTACTATCATTATTGCTTATTCCAATTGTTATTTGGGCAGGTATTGATAAGCAGAGGAAGTCTAACAAGGTGAAAGTAACTGAAAATTCAGGGTATCATTCGGGTTAAGGAGCACTTAAACTTTTATAATAATTATCACGCGTCATCATCTTCGAAAAAACGAAAAAGGGATGTTTACTGATGGAAAATAAATTTGCTGAAAGAGCTCGTTTAGTAAAATCTTCTGAGACAAGAGAAATACTAAAAATAACAGAAAGACCAGAAATTATTTCCTTTGCGGGAGGCTTGCCAGCCCCAGAGTTGTTTCCTGTAGAAGCTCTTAAGGATGCATGCAATGCTGTAATGAATGAAGATGGTGCGGCTTCCTTTCAATATAGTACAACTGAAGGATATATTCCTTTAAGAGAAACTATTTGTCAAAGAATGGAAGTTGTAGGCATTAGCTCTACTATTGAAAATGTACTTATCACATCAGGATCCCAGCAAGCTATCGATCTTACTGGAAGATTATTTATCAATGAGGGCGATACTATTCTTTGTGAAAGCCCAACCTATCTTGCAGCAATTAATGTGTTCAAATCATATAATGCAAGATTTATTGAAGTAGCCATGGATGATGATGGAATGGTGATGGAGGAGCTTGAGAAAAAGCTGCAAGAACATCCTAACACCAAATTTATTTATACAATCCCGGATTTCCAAAACCCTACTGGTCGCACATTAAAACTCGAAAGACGAAAAAGAATGATTGAGCTTGCTAATCAATATAATGTGTTGGTTGTAGAAGATAATCCCTATGGAGCTATAAGATTCGCCGGAAAAGAACTTCCGCCAGTTAAACATTTTGACACAGATGGTAGAGTGATTTATTTAAGCACTTTCTCAAAGATTTTTACTCCTGGTCTTCGCCTTGGATGGGTTTGTGCAGACAAATCATTCATTGATAAATATGTTGCTTTTAAGCAAATAGCGGACCTACATACTGATAGCTTTGCTCAAAGAATTACAGCAAAGTACCTGGAACTTTACAATATCGAAGAGCACATTGATAAAATCAAAGCTGTTTATAAAGAAAGGTGCACAGCTATGTTATCTTGTATTGAAGATTTTTTTCCAAAAAATTTGTCTTACAGTAAACCAGAAGGTGGATTGTTTATTTGGGTAGAGCTTCCTGAGGCCGTTGATTCATCGAGAATATTTACTGAGTGCTTAAAAAACAATGTTGCCTGTGTTCCTGGTGTGCCATTTTTTCCAAATGGTACACAAAAAAATACATTACGGCTAAATTACTCAAATATGACTATTGAAAAAATCACTGAAGGTATAAAGCGTATAGGAGAAGTATTACATCGTGAATTAGAAAATGAAACTACACATTATATGGTTCAGAACTGACTTCTGACCTAGAAACATCCTGTTTATAAATAAGCAGGAGCTTAAGACTCACTTTATATTTGTGTACCATACAAACTAATCCCTGTATGGTACACGAATAATATAAGTCCCTTGATCTTTGAAAACTTATAGTTATAGTTTTGATTTAAATTTGTATTCCCTCGGACTTAAAAGTTTGGGGGGATTTTTTTATGGTCTATCTTTTATGAAGGCTCTTTTCTAAAAGTTTGTTGCTATTGGAGAAAATAAAACTATTGATTGAAGCGGAAGGTGGCGACTCCTCGAAAATGCATTCGCATTTTCTTCGTGCGTGGGTTTTTTCAAGGAAGCTATTCAAAGTCCAGCGGGAAAAGCGTGAGACTTGAGACCCCGCAGGAGCGATTAGCGACGAGGAGGCTCAAGCCACGCCCACGGAAAGCGTCCACCTCCTCGAAAATGAATTCTCATTTTCTTCGTGCGATGCTAATCAGGGGAGAATTTGCAAAATGCAGCGGAATTCAAATTTGTCGAAAACAACAAAGTTTGCGAAAACAGCCTTTACGAGGAACACTACGTAAAGGTTTATAGTTATCATAGATATAGGTTTGCAGATAGAATAAATATAGGAAATATATGGGTGTGGTAATATGGTAAGGGGTAAGTGTTTAGAGAAATTTAAATTAGAATCGAGAAATTAGATCCAGAATAGAAGCCTTTCGGCAAAAATATTTGAGGAGGCAAGTACATGGATGTTTCATATATTGTTGAACAAATTAATGATCTTTTTAATATAACAAATAAAGAAATCTATTCTAGTGAATCAGGGATTACATACCAGGCAGGTAAAAAAGTTAAAAAGGTAGGATACTGTGTTAACCTAACACTTGAAACGATAGAGGAAGCAAGAATTCATGGAGTCGATATGATGGTGACGCACCACGATGCATGGGATGAAATATTTGGATTAAGAGAGGCATGCATAGAGAAACTAGCAGAGTATGGTATAAGTCACTACTATAACCACTTGCCACTGGATGACTGTGACTTTGGAACAAATGATAGTTTATTAAAAGAATTGAAACTTGAAGTTGTTAAAAGAACCCACGAATGGGAAGGGTTATATTTTGGTAGAATTGCAGAATATGATCAAGAAATTGAATTAAATGAATTCGTAAAAAATATTGAGAATCTGCTTGAAGAACCAGTTAGGTTTTGGCAGTTTAACGACAAAAAAGTGAAGCGAGTGGGCTTAGTCTGTGGTAACGGAGCGCCAACAGCTTGCCTGAAGGAAGCAGTTGAAAATAAGTGTGATGTATACATTACAGGTGAATGCAATTTGTATACGATTCAATATGCGCAGTTCAAAGGGATAAATCTGATCATTGGGAGTCATACTTTTACAGAATTCTTCGGAATTGAAAGTTTAGCATCGAAATTGAATGAGAAGATAAAGGAACTTGAAGTAGTAAGACTTAAAGAAGATCATTATGAAGTGAATATAAAATAAGGACTGTGTTAAATTCAATGTTGGAATTGGAGCTTTATGATTGTAGCGGAAGGCGGCGACTCCAGTGGGAATATCATGAGGTGAAGACCCCGCAGACAAGCTTGCTTGTTGAGGAGGCTGAGGCCATCCCCACGGAAAGCGTCCGCCTGAAGCGGAAATCAACAACAAAGTTTAACTAAAGGCATAATAAGAAATAATAATAGAGAGATACGTATATCTTAATAGAATGTAACTATTAAATTATAGACACATTGATTATATGAAGAACATATCCTTCAAACGGGACGATAGACTTCAAAGTGATAAAGTAATGAACAAGGAGAAAGCAATGAACAATTATAAATTAACCATTCAGTATGATGGTGGCCGTTACAAGGGTTGGCAGCGACTTGGTAATAGTGACAATACGATTCAAGGGAAAATTGAAAATGTGTTAACAGAGCTGGCAGGAGAAAAGATTGAAATCATTGGATCTGGAAGAACGGATGCAGGTGTACATGCTCTTGCTCAAATCGCTAATTTTAAGATGCGTAAACATGCAACGGAAGATGAAGTTATGCATTATTTAAACAGATATCTTCCCAATGACATTAGCGTTGTGGATGTTACGTTAGTTCATGAGCGTTTTCATGCACGCTATAATGCTAAAGACAAAACCTATTTGTATAAGATTTGGAACGAGCAATATCCACATCCCTTCATGCGAAAGTACAGTATGCATGTAGAGGAAAAGCTTGATATCGAAAAAATGAGAAAAGCATCTCAATATTTTATAGGGAAACATGACTTTACTTCCTATTCCAATGCAAAGTCGAAGAAAAAGTCCATGGTACGTGAAATATACTCACTGGAGGTAAATGAAAATGCGGGCTTTATCGAAATTAAAGTGCGAGGCAATGGCTTCCTTTACAATATGGTGAGAAAAATTGTAGGTACGTTAATTGAAGTTGGATTAGGAGAAAAAGATGCGGCTACAATACCAAGTATTCTTGAATCTAAAGAAAGAATTCAAACAGGTCGTATGGCGGATGCTGAGGGGTTGTATTTGGAGAAGGTTGGTTTTTAAACCATCACTAAATTTTCATTCCAAGTGAAGCTTAATCCTGTTGATTCTGGTATATGCTTACAAAGCATACGGAAGGATCCGAAAAAAATCCCATAACAAAAATGGTCGGGCATTATTTTAAAGATAGCTCCGTACGATATAGAACACTAATCACTTAGGTGAATATCATGGTGTGGGAGGTGTTTTATATGAGAGACTCGATCAAGCGAATAGCCCAACAGTTTATCGTTTCCCACTTTCCTGAATCAGATATAGTCTTGATAGGTGGAAGTGCTGTCTCTGGTAATTTAACAAAGGAATCTGATATTGACTTAATTATAATGGATGAAACAGAAACGCCCAGGCTTGAATGTTATCACTTTCTTGGGTGGAAAATAGAAGCATTTATTTATACGGCTTTATCTCTAGAGTTTGAATTTCAAACAGCTAAATATAGCGGGATGCCCACCATCATTAAAATGTGTGCCGAAGGTCTGCTTATAGAAGATAAACAAGGGAATGGAAAGGAAATCCAAAGAGAGGCAAGACTGCTTTATGAACAGGGTCCACAACCTTGGGATGAGGAGAAGATAATTGAGGCGAGGTATGGAATTACTGATTTTTTGTCAGACTTTAGAAGTTCAGAAGACTTTGGAGAAAGCCTGTTTATTTTAAATAAGGTAATAGATACGTTAACTGAACTGATTTTAAGGGCAGATGGTAAGTGGGTTGGTGAAGGAAAGTGGATGGTTAGAAGCCTTAGATTACATGATAAAGATTTGTGCGATAAACTGGTTAAACATACAAGAGCATACATGCATACAAATGATAAAACGGAACTAATTTCATTCATTCAATCCACACTTGACAAGTATGGTGGAGAATTGTTTGTTGGTTATAAAAAATTCTTCTTGTAGATATATACAAACAACTAAAATACTAGTTCAATCTATTAATCTTCGACAAAATTTAGCAAACTTCTGGTCGGTGCACTAAAAATTAAAGAAGCTTTTTTAAAAGTGAACGATCCCTTTTGCTACTCTGGGTCTTCACTCTATACGAATTAATTGTTTGATTTTTAGCTTTCTCCATATTTGTCCCTATCCCCGAGCACCCTTGTGGCATAACCTATAATATCATTCAATAAAGGAGGAATTTTATTATGCCATTCTTCGTAGGTGGTTTCGGTGGTGGTCCTCGTTTCCGTTTCCGTCGAGGTCCTGTTTTTGGTCCTCGCTTTCGTTTCCGTCGTGGTCCTGGTTTTCGTTTTCGCCGTGGCCGATTTTTCTATTAATGGGTTGACACGATTCCTTTGATAAATGTGAGAAGTTTTATTACTAATTGCGGTGTTTAATATATTCCCTCCATAATTTACAACTTGAATACCTATTAAGGTAAACTAAAAACTCGATTAAAAAAAATTAAACATTTCCGATTTCATGTCCAGATTAATAAGGTCCCGGTTTTTCCACGAGAGGAAACCGGGATTTTTCATGTCAATTTCCGATGTTATATATTTCTGAATTAATTGCCTGCCCCTAACAGATTAAAACGAACCAGTACTGTGGGCAGGCCTTTCTATTATTTGGTTATAAAGGTAGCAACAGCTATTCCATTTCATTTATACTTAAGACATAAGAAAATTTTCAATAGTCGCTGAGATTGATTAGTAAAGTGGGGGATGTAAAGTGATTAAAATTGGGGTTATTGGACTTGGAGACATTGCACAAAAAGCGTATCTTCCCGTTTATAGCGGATTAAAGGAGATTGAGTTTCATTTTTACACAAGAAACCAAGACAAATTGCGAACGATTGCAAGCCAGTATCGGTTTGAACATATTCACTCCGACATCAAGTCTCTGGTTGATAGTGGTATTACAGGAGCATTCGTCCATTCGTCGACTTCCTCTCATGAAGAAATTGTACAAATGCTTCTCCATCACGGGATTCATGTGTTTGTGGACAAACCAATTACGGACAATTATGAAGGTGCTCAACGGCTTGTTGAACTGGCGGAAGACAAAGGTCTTATTCTGATGGTGGGTTTTAATCGCAGGTATGCCCCTTCGTATGTAAAGTTGAAGGAAGTGGCGAAGCCAAATATGGTAGTAGTCCAGAAAAACCGCAAAAATCTTCCTGGTGAGCCGAGAACGTTTATTTTTGATGATTTTATCCATGTAGTGGATACGATGAGGTATTTATTTCCACACCCGATTGAAGATTTAGTCGTGAACGGACGCATGGAAAATGGAACCTTATACCACGTTGTACTTCAATTTATTTCTCAAAGCGGCACAGCAATCGGCATTATGAATAGGGATAATGGAGCCACTGAGGAAGTTGCGCAGGTTATGGGTCCTTTGGAGAAGCGGACGGTCACAAATGTAACCACCTTAGTCATTTCGAAAGATATGGAAAATAGTGAGGTTCGAAGCAGTGATTGGGAGCCAACCTTGGTTAAAAGAGGGTTTGAGCAAATGGTTACAGATTTCGTTCATGCCATCAGCACAAATGCAGAACCTGAAATTTCAGCTTGGGATGCACTGGAAACCCATGAAATGTGTGAAGAAATTCTCACGAAACTGGCGGAAATGAAATAGCAAACATGTATGAAACATTATTGCTGGCAACTGAAAACTCCGAAGTCATACTTCAGAGTTTTTTGCTTTTAATAAAATCATATGTTAATAGGAGTTATTATGGTATTAACTGAGTTACTTATATTTATTATGTGTATACGGCTAGTGTTCGGGTTTGTTTACCTAATAGTTGGGACAACAGATGACGAGTACTTAACGAAAACCTCGATGCATATCCTTAATCCTACTACTAAATCAGATATATTCTTTAATAGACTCGTTCGAATTAGCTTTGGTCCAGCACCCAAATTAAACGTGGAAACAATGAATATGCCATTTTTGAAAAGAAAATCAAAGCAATTATGGCTAGTTGTTAAAATGATTGTGTTCTATCCAATCATTTATTATTTGTTTAAATGGGTTCTTGGAGTACTGGGTATCCCAAATATTGTACTGTTTTGTTTAATGGTCTAATTCCCATCGTACAATAGCGGTACGCTACCACAGGTTATGCCATTAGAAAATAAGACCATGTCCTGGGTATGATAGAATGATAGTAAAATTCCGGGTGCTTACTACGAATTTAAGGGAGGCCAACAATGAATATCGGTGTAATTGGTGCGGGAGCCGTCGCGACTTTTTTATTGAAAGAAATCAACCAAAATCATGATGAAAACCTCCGAATTAAAAGTATTTTGGTACGGAATAAGGACAAATATCGATTGTTAGAGTCCAACTTTGGTGTGAAATTGTTTACTGATCTTAGTGCATTTCTCGATTCAGACATCGATATGGTTGTGGAGGCAGCGAACATACATGCAGTGAAAACCTTGGTGCCATCTGTTATTAAGAAAAAAGAGGTAGTGTTAATCAGTGTTGGTGCACTATCAGATGAAGCACTGCTGACAGAAATAAGCCATCTTGTTAATGAGTATAAGCATGCCGTTCATTTGCCGTCTGGCGCGATTGGCGGTTTGGATTTAGTGCAAAATGCAAATGCCCTTGGCACGGTTACAAGCGTTTCATTGACGACTCGCAAGCCTGCCAGTTCGTTAATTGAGGAAGAAATCGCAGAAGCGAAGGTTGTATTTGAGGGAAAAGCAGTTGATGCAATTAAGCAATTTCCAAAAAACATGAATGTCTCGATTGTTCTCTCACTGGCTGGGATAGGTATAGACAAGACGATTGTACGCCTAGTAGCTGATCCACATATTGAAAAGAACATACATCAAGTGGAGATAACAGGAGATTTTGGGGAAGCAACATTTTCTATTACGAATCAGCCACTTCCGGCTAATCCAAAAACAAGCTATTTAGCAGCAATGAGTATTCTGGGGACATTGAAAAGAATAACTGGCAAACTAAGAATCGGTGGGTAAATTAGGGTTCCAACTACTTAATTTTCTAACGTGTCACCATATACTCCACACATATAGAAGCGGTTGGTGGAGGCTGCAAGAACAGAGAAAGATGAATAAAATACAAGTAAGAGCCTGCATTCAAAAAAGGCTCTTTTTTGTAATAGAGCGGGCCTGTAAGGTTCGTTCTTTTTTCACGATTTTAACAGATTAAGATGATACAATAGAAGTGTATATTGAAACCGTAATCATCCGCGTAAGTTTGTATAATTATTTCTTTTGGAGGGTAGCATGAAAAGTTTAAAGAATTATAAGGAAAATTGGGAACAGTTCATTTATGAAGATGACTTAGCACCAACCATCAATCCAATTGTTAAGCTTTCATGGCTTCGTTCAAAAAAGATGGGGATTGACCCATTTCGTACATATGGAACTATTAAATCATTGGACCATGAAAAATATAAGGAACTTGTTAGTATTGCTACACCATTGACGGAAGGTCTTTATTCAATTGTAGCGGGCTCCGGGTTTATGGTCATTCTTTGTAATGAACATGGGCAATTATTAAAAGTAATGGGTGATAAGGAAATACTGCAACATGCAAGCATGATGGGTTTCGTTGAAGGAGCGGATTGGAGCGAGGAAGAAATGGGAACCAATGCCATTGGTACGTCAATCGTGATTGATTCACCACTTCAAATCGTTGCAGAGGAGCATTTTGTGAAAATTTGTCAATCCTGGACATGTTCGGCAGCCCCGATTCACGATAGTACTGGAAAGATTATCGGGGCTTTGAATATGTCTGGACCGAGGGAAAAGGTCAATTCCCATACATTAGGAATGGTTGTTTCAGCTGTTAAAGCCATTGAATATCAATTAAAATTACACGAAAACATGCAAAACATTTTAATGATGCAGAAATTTCTCGAAGCAGCTACAAATAATATCGATGACGCGATTGTCATTACAGACACACAAGGAAAAATAATTATTTCAAATGAACAATTTACACGATTATTTGCGATTAACAGAAACCAACTGGAAAATAAAAAGCTAAGTTCTATTTTCGCTAATCAAATCATAACAACAACTGATAAAGAGCGTTTTTTGGACAAAGAAATATATATAAAACGTCATGAATTGCAACCAAGTATCCATTGTATGGTAAGTAAAATGCCGATTTACCAAGATAATATGTGGCTGGGTTCGATGATTACGCTAAAAGAAATGAAAAAGGTTCGTCACCTAGTGAACCATTTAACAGACCATCGAGCGAAAGTTTCGTTTAGTGAAATTATTGGAGAATCTCGTACATTTCTAAATAAAGTGCAAGAAGCGAAACTGGCGGCCAAAACAAGTTCTACTGTACTGATTCTAGGGGAAAGTGGGACAGGTAAGGATATGATTGCACAAGCAATTCATAATGCAAGTGACCGAAGAAACAAGCCGTTTATCTCGATTAACTGTGGTGGAATCCCACGTGATTTATTAGGAAGTGAGCTTTTTGGGTATGAGGAAGGTGCCTTTATAGGAACGAAAAAAGGGGGAAGACAAGGGAAATTTGAACTGGCAGATGGAGGAACTCTATTTTTAGATGAAATTGGAGAAATGTCCTTGGAGATGCAAGTGCTTTTACTGCGTGTTCTTCAGGATAAGGAAGTAGTACGAATTGGCGGACACAAGGTTATTCCTGTAGATGTGAGAATTATAGCCGCAACCAATCGTAATCTTCGCAAAGAAGTGGAAAAAGGCAGTTTTAGAGAAGATTTATTTTTCCGTTTAAATGTGATGCCTATCGAACTGCCGCCACTTCGAAACAGATTAGCTGATATCCCGATTTTAGTTGAGTTTTTCATCCGTCAGTTTAGTAAAAATCTTAACCGACCTATGCATGTTATTGAACCGGGATTTATTCATGCGTTAATGAAGTATAACTGGCCTGGTAACATCCGGGAGTTACAAAATATTTTAGAGAGAACAATGAACAAAAGTTTAAAGGATGTATTAACATCACAAGATTTACCGAATGAAATCTTTGAAAATATCAATCTGCAGAAACAAGAGGAAACAATCGTTTTAGATCGTAATGAATTAAAAAAGCAAGCAATTATCCATGCGTTGAAAAAACATAAAGGGAACATCCTGCATACAGCTAAATATTTAGGGATTGCAAGAAGTACATTGTATCGACAAATGAAAAAGTATAATATCCAGTAATTGGTGTAGCGTTTTGTAGCGAAGTGTAGCGCTTACATTTTAGAGAAGTGTCTCAAAATGGGACAGTTCTCTTTTTTTATGTAGAATTCAATTTTTCTATGAAGTAGAGAAAACCCTTATTAAATGCGACTTAGAAAATTATTTTTATAGATTTAAAAAAGTTGGCACGCTTCTTGCATTATTAATAGATGTAACAATTCATAAGAGAAAGCAAAGGAGGAAATTAAATTGACTATTTCTATTGATCAACTTAAATGGATGTACGAAACAATGTACAAGATTCGTTATTATGAAGAAAGTATGATGGACGCTTATGCTGAAGGAAAAAATCCTGTCTTTAATATTGGACTAGGTCCTGTACCTGGTGAAATGCACTTATCCAATGGTCAAGAACCGGCAGCGGTGGGTATATGTGCACATTTAAGAAAAGAAGATACAGTTTCATCTCCACACCGTCCACATCACCATGCCATTGCAAAAGGTGTTCACTTGAAAAAAATGACTGCAGAAATGTTTGGTAAAGTGACAGGTTTAAGCAAAGGAAAAGGTGGTCATATGCACATCTTTGATCCAGAAGTCAATTTTTCCTGCGGAGGTATTGTAGGAGCTAATATCCCTCATGCGCTCGGTGCGGCCTTAGTTTCGAAAAAGAGAAAAACAAATGATGTAGCCGTTGCATTCATAGGGGAGGGCGCAGCAAACCAAGGCGCATTCCATGAATCTTTGAATCTAGCTGCACTTTGGAATCTTCCATTAATCGTTGTAGTTGAAAATAATAATTATGGTATTTCTGTATCAAAAGAAGATTCAACAGCCATTGCGTCAAATGATCTGCGGGCGTCAGCATATGGTGCAAAAGGCTATTATGTAAAAGACAATGACCCGATCGCGATGTATGAAGCATCAAAAGACGCTGTCGAACGTGCTCGTAATGGTGAAGGTCCTTCCATTATTGAAATCGAAACATACCGTTTCCTCGGACACTTCCAAGGTGACCCAGAATTGTATCGTGAGAAAAAAGAAGTACCAGAACTAAAAGCAAAAGACCCAATTGTAAAATTACGTAACCTACTCGTTTCTGAATATAACATATCTGAAGAGGATGTAGCTGCACTTGAAAAAAATGCAAAAGAGGTCGTAGATGAAGCCTATGCATTTGCTAGAGAAAGTGAATATCCTCAACCAGAAGCAGCGTTAGAAGATTTATATATTTAAAGAAAAATAACAGGAGAGGTGACTATGATGTTACAAACAAAAAAACGTTTATTAACCGGAAATAAAGCGCTTTCTGAGGCGATTCGTTTGGAAATGGAAAAAGATCAAGAAATTTTTGTTTTGGGTGAAGATGTCGGCAAATATGGCGGGATCTTTGGCTCAACTGAAGGTTTGTATGATAAATTCGGCCCGGAAAGAATAATGGACACTCCTATATCTGAAACGGCATTTATCGGGGCGGCAGTAGGAGCAGCATCACAAGGAATGCGCCCAATCGTAGAATTAATGTTTGTTGACTTCTTTGGTGTTTGTATGGACCAAATTTACAACCAAATGGCAAAAATCCCTTACATGTCTGGTGGGAATGTGAAACTTCCAATGGTTCTGATGACAGGTGTTGGCGGTGGGTACAATGATGCAGCGCAGCACTCCCAAACATTATATGCAACATTTGCTCATATGCCAGGAATGAAAGTGGTAGCCCCAACGACACCTTATGATTTAAAAGGGATGATGATATCAGCGATTCGTGATGATAACCCGGTTGTTTTCATGTTCCACAAAACACTTCAAGGGTTGGGCTGGATGGATCAAATCGATGCTTCCTTAGGACATGTTCCGGAAGAAGCTTATACCGTTCCGCTTGATAAAGCAAAAGTTGTTCGTGAAGGTACAGATGTAACGATTGTAGGGATCCAAATGACAACTGTACAAGCACTTGAAGCCGCGAAAAAATTAGAAGAAGACGGAATTATTGCAGAGGTCATTGATATTCGCTCACTTGTTCCACTTGATAAAGAGACCATTTTGAACTCGATTAAGAAGACACATCGTTTAATGGTTGTTGATGAGGATTATTTATCATATGGATTAACTGCGGAAATTGCTGCTTTAGCTGCTGAACATGGCTTATATGACTTGGATGCGCCAGTGAAAAGAATGGCAATCCCTGATGTTCCAATTCCATACAGTCGTCCGCTAGAACAATATGTATTACCAAATGCAGAAAAAATCTATAAGGCGGCACGGAAACTAGTTAATGAATAAAAACTGTAGTAAAGGAGGCTCACATCATGGCTATCGAAGTAAAACTACCTCGTCAATCTGAAGAAAATGATGAAAGCTTAATCACCTTCTGGCAAGTTTCAGAAGGTGACTATATCGAAAAAGGGGAGACATTAGTAGAAGTTCAAACAGCCAAAGCTGTATCAGAAATAGAGGCACCTGAGTCAGGCTATATTAAGGAAATTAAAAAACAAAGAGGAGATACCGTTAAAGTGGATGAAGTCCTCGTTGTCCTTGATACAAACTCCACAAGTGAAAATGAAGCACAAATAGAAACAGCTGCAACTGTAGAAGTATTGGAGAAGCCTCAAGAAGCAGAAGTAGCGATTGAAGTCAGAGCAACACCGCGAGTAAAAAGACTTGCTAAAGAACTTGGCGTGGACTGGCAAAAGGTGACACCAACTAGTTCAGATGGAAAACTTAGTTTAGACGATATTCGGGAAGCAGCGGACGCATTGAATCAACCAGTTGCAAAAGAACCTGCGATTGAAAAAGTAGTTAGCCAGCCTGTTGAACAAGTGGAGAAGAAAGTACGAACAGTGATTGCTGCACCATCTGTCCGTAAATATGCACGAGAACATAATATTAATTTAGAAGAAATTGAAGCGTTGACTCCAAATGGAAGAGTGACGAAAGCAGATGTGGATCGCGCACTTCAAGCAAATGCAGAAGTATTAACATCTCCATCAACAGTGGATGAAATTATTCCATTTTCAGGTATTCGCAAAGTCATCGCGAATGCAATGGTTCATGCCAAAACAACAATTCCACATGTTACACATTTTGACGAAGCTGAGGTGTCTCGTTTAGTAGACCATAGACAAAAGATGAAGGCGTATTTCAGTGAGGAAGACGTCAAACTCACATACCTAGCTTATATCGTTAAAGCCTTAACAAAGGTTCTTAAAAAGTATCCAATGTTAAATGCTTCACTGGATGAACCAAACGATAGAATTATTCTTCACAAACAATATAATATGGGAATTGCAGTTGATACTGAACGTGGATTAGTGGTTCCTGTTATAAAAAATGCGGATCAAAAATCACTTTTTGATATTGCGAAAGAGATTCAGGAACTTTCTAATAAAGCCAGGGAAGGTTCGATTAAAGCAGATGAAATGTCTGGCGGTACTTGCACAATTTCAAATATAGGTTCTGAACGAGGAGCATGGTTTACTCCTATTATTAATGCACCTCAATCGTGTATTCTAGGATTTGGTCGTATTGAGAAAAAGGTCGTTGTCATTGATGATGCAATTGAGATTAGACCAGTGATGGCCCTGTCCCTAAGCTACGATCACCGCTTAATTGATGGAGCTACAGCACAAAAGGCTGTAAATGAATTTAAAAAATTGGTTCACGAACCTGATTTATTATTAGCCTATTAATTTTATAGAATAGCAATAAGAAAACTGTCCTTGTATTTGAGGGCAGTTTTCTTTGAACAATCTCCTATTTAAGCTTTCTTTTCAGGACTATCATTTTTATAATGGTATGTATTATGTAAAAGAGAGAGGGATTCACATTAATATTCTTTGGGATTTTGACGGAACATTGTTTAACACCTACCCAGCACTAGTTAAGGGTTTTATCCATCTGAGTGGCAGGGATTTGGATCCGAAGGAAGTACTGAAGTGGCTCAAGGTCAACTCGAAAGTAGCCTTTCAACATTATGGAATTGACGAAAGCCAGCGGAAAGAATACACAAAACTCTACAATCAGTATTCCTTTGACAGCCAGCCGTTTGAACACTTAGAAGAGGTTTTACAAATGGCCGATGACAATTTTATTGTAACGCACCGTGACAAGGAGTCTACACTGTTCCTTCTGGAAAAATTCAAGCTGTTACACTATTTTAAGGTGGTTGTATCCGTCGAGGAAGAGGGCTTTACCCGAAAACCACATGCAGCCTCATACCAACATGTGATGAAGGATTATCCGGTAGATTTAGTAATCGGTGATCGCGAACTCGATCTAATTCCAGCTAGAGAATTAGGAATCAAAACGGTTGCCTTTGAAAATCCGGATATTGAGGCAGACTTTCATATCGAGAACTATGCTGACTTCAAAACGAAAGTCTATCCTTATTTATAAAAAGTAATCGTACTTTTGGTATTGCAAGGATATGAGAGGCATCCTTGTCATAACTCCCCCTTTAGCTACAGACCATAATGCGGAGGAAGGAATAGTTAAGAGTAGATAAGATAAGAAGAACTGTAGATGTTTACCAGTCTACAGTTCTTTTGTTCGTTTTGAAGTTGCAATAGAGAATTATAAATAACAAGATAAAATGAATATTTAAGTAAATAATTCAAAATAGATCAGGTGCTTGTCTCTTGATACGTTTGTGTAAGAGGCAGGCCCTTTTTTATTTAGACCAGTATAGGTCACTTAATGACTATCAATAATATTTAACAACCCGAATTGGTGAAAATAAACAGTTATGATTCATTTGATAAAAAGTGTTCAAACGTGGTATAAGTGTAAAAGAAGTAAGAAGCTTTTCTTTTTACAAGATTTAGAACTAGTGTTTCAATGAGAGGATTTGAATTTAAGTATGACGATAGATAATTTTTGGCGCGAACTCCCACGTCCATTTTTTGTGCTTGCACCGATGGAAGATGTGACAGATGTTGTTTTTCGCCATGTGGTGAGTGCAGCAGGGAGACCTGATGTATTTTTTACAGAGTTTACAAATTCGGAAAGTTATTGTCACCCAGATGGGAACCAAAGTGTGCGTGGGAGATTGACTTTTACAGAAGACGAACAACCTATTGTGGCACATATATGGGGGGATAAGCCTGAAAACTTTCGGCAAATGAGTATTGGAATGGCGGAGCTTGGGTTTCGCGGGATCGATATTAATATGGGCTGTCCTGTACCTAATGTGGCATCGAAAGGGAAGGGAGCCGGTCTCATTCTCCGCCCAGAAGTTGCAGCTGAGTTAATCCAAGCTGCAAAAGCAGGAGGATTGCCTGTAAGTGTAAAGACTAGGCTTGGTTATACGGATATAGAAGAATGGCGTGACTGGCTGACCCATATATTGAAACAAGACATTGCGAATCTTTCCATTCATCTGCGTACAAGAAAGGAAATGAGTAAAGTAGATGCGCATTGGGAGATGATTCCGGAGATCAAGAAGCTTCGTGATCAAGTTGCACCAGATACACTTTTGACAATCAATGGGGATATTCCTGACCGTCAAACTGGCTTGGAGCTTGCTAACCAATATGGAGTTGATGGGATCATGATTGGCCGTGGTATTTTTAAAAACCCATTTGCTTTTGAAAAAGAGCCGAGAGAACATAGCAGTAAAGAATATCTTGATCTCTTAAGACTGCAGCTTGACCTCCATGATCAATATTCGAAAATAGAGCCACGTTCATTTAAACCTCTTCATCGATTCTTTAAAATATATGTCAAAGGGTTTCGAGGAGCAAGTGAATTGAGAAATCAATTGATGAATACAGAGTCAACTGATGAGGTTCGTGCATTGCTTGATGAATTTGAGAGTCAAGACATACAATAATGTTAGAAAAAATGAAAGGGCCTGACCCCCACAGACTAAAAGTATTAAAGTACTGTGGAGGCAGGCCTTTCTCTGTCTAAAATGGGCTTTCAGCCGCTTTACTAAATTTTCATTTATACTTAATATAGAAAAAAATTCTTTGATTTTGCAACTTTTTATACAACTGTTTCGTGGGTAGATTGAAGGGGGGAAAGCGGTGGATTTAGATGAGGTATTTGAAGAATATGTAAATGATCTATATCGATACTTATTTTCCCTTTCAAAAAATCACCATACGGCGGAGGATTTAGTCCAGGAAACATTTTACCGGGCATATCTTCAGTTGGTGGAAGATGACATTCTGAATATTAAACCATGGTTGTTTAAGGTAGCTTATCGTGCGTTTATTGATTTTACTCGAAAACATAATCGACTGGTGATTACTGATGAAATACATAATAATCGAGTGACTATGAAAACACCGGAAAATTATCTATTAGAAAAAGAAGGGTTTACCGCACTTATGAACGATATCCATGCTTTGAAGGAAACGGAAATGCATGCACTGATTCTTTGTGACTTGCACCAGTTGAGTTTGAAAGAAGCGGCTGACATTCTTCAAATAAATGTAAATACGCTGAAGAGCCATTTATCAAGGGGTAGAAAAAAGGTGGTTGAAAGGGTCAAGGAAAGGAGGAAACACGATGGATAAAGAGCAAAACCAGAACGATAAGGAACTCTATCAGTCTTTTCTAAATGAATCAATGCAAGACTATGAGAAAAATCATAAGGTGCCTGAAACAAAACAACAAAGACTGATTAAAGCCGGCAAATATCATGCATTACAGACAAATATTATGATTAGCTTGGCTGTTTTACTATTGATTGTGCCTGTACTTACATTAAGCAGCTATTTGTATTACGCAATCGGTGGAAAAGCAAACCATTTAATTGATATCGCAACAAAAACTATATATATAACTGAACCGAATATGAGTTTAGAAGAGATGGAAGTAGAAGAAGATATCGGGTTTTTTACGATGGATCTTTATTTTGATGTATTTAAGCGAATTGGGAAAGAGGATTATCAAGCGGGTGAGTACTCGGTTAGTTTTGCACTGGATAAGCCAAACTTCCCTGAGCGGGATATGAAACTAGAGAGACCACTTCCAAATATAGGAGATATGGAGACTGACATGCTATATCATCCAAGGGGCTCATATGGTAAAACAGTTTCTTCTGATTGGGAAATTCTCGAACATCTTCCGGATGGTACGGTAGGAGAGGTTTATTTATCTTTGTACCAATTAATGAAACCAGAAGAGGTTGAAAAACAGCTTGGAGAAAATGTTGAGGTAAGATGGGTAGCGGTTGATACCGGATTTGAGGATAAGAATTTATATGAAGCGGGATATTCGGTTGCACCAATAGGGTATCCACTACAAGTCGATACCACTACATGGTCACCCTTTAATGGAAGAGTGAAGTCAAACGAAGAGGAATTTTTAGATATTTTAAAATTCCTCGCAAAGGAAGAAAAAATAGCAGAAAAAATATCGCGTGCAAGATCACTAGTTTTAAAAGAAAGAATCCCATACATCGAGAAAAACGGGGTCCAAGTCTATGGAGCAGTTGTCACCGGACCAATTCCGGAACTTAGAAAACTCAAGGATAATCAGATGATCCGATTCATGAAGGTGGGGGAAGTAAAGCTATGGAACTGGAAATGAACAATAAACAAAATGAAAAACAAAGAAGACTGCCTACCATTTCGGGATTCCTTTCCTTCCTGACGGCTCTAATTGCGCTTGCGGGGGTAAATATTACGTTATTGATTGATGTCGATGATTTTCCGCAAATGTTCCTCATTAACCTTCCGCTTGTAGGGCTACTCCTAGGGCTGCTAGGGCTATTTACATCCAAAAGATCTAGGTTATATGCATTTTGGGGGATTGGACTTAGTTTGTTTATTTTAATTTTTACATTTTTGATGATAGGCATATCTTGGGTAGGGATTAATCCTAAGCCTTAATAAAAGGGCCTGCTCCTCACTTTACTAGAGTGTTACCGAAAGGAGGAGCAGGAAAGGCTTTAACTTGTTTATCTTCTGTTATTCTACTATCATTATTGTATGAATATTTTTGGGTTTTATAAAATATATTAAATTATATCTAAAAGGAAACAACCCATAGAGTGAATGCAGGATTCGGAGGATAAATAGGAATGAGCGATGTAAAATTAAGGCCTTTAGAAAGAGTGGACCTAGGATTTGTCCATAAATTAAATATTAATGCAAACATTATGTCCTATTGGTTTGAAGAGCCATATGAGTCATTTGTAGAATTGCAGGATTTGTATGATAAGCATATTCACGATCAGGGTGAAAGAAGATTTATTGTAGAAAAAGGCACTGAAATGGTGGGACTTGTTGAACTTGTTGAGATTGATTATATTCACCGCAGGGTGGAATTCCAAATTATTATTGATCCGAACCACCAAGGAAATGGATACGCGAAGTCTGCGACATATCTCGCAATGGACTATGCGTTTTCTGTATTAAATATGTATAAATTATATTTAATCGTTGATAAAACCAACGAAAAAGCGATTCATATTTATGAACAACTTGGTTTTCAGTTTGAAGGAGAGTTAATTGATGAGTTTTTTGTTGATGGTGAATATCATAATGCAATAAGAATGTGCATGTTTCAGCATCAATACTTTAAAAGGGGTTCTTGAGTGTCAGAGGTCACACACACCAATTCATCTATAAGTTGCATAAAAAAAGTTGGAGTTTTGGCAGGTATGTTCTGCACAAAAACTCCAACTTTTTATTTCTTATTGATATTTCTTGATTAATTCAACGAATTCATTAACGAAACCTTGTAGGAATTCGGTAGTTCCTTCATTAAGCTTACCACTTTCATCTAATAATTCATGTACAGACCCAATATATGCTTCTGGTTGTTGAACAACTGGCATATTTAAGAATGTAAGTACTTGTCGTAAGTGATGGTTTGCACCGAACCCAGCAAGAGCACCTGGAGATTGGCTAATGATCGCTGCAGGTTTGCCATTCCAAACACTTTCTCCATATGGGCGAGATGCTACATCAAGAGCATTTTTTAAAACAGCTGGGATTGAACGGTTATATTCAGGCGTTACAAATAATACCGCGTCTAGTTCTTTAATGGTATTTCGGAATGCTGTAAATTCCGCAGGAGTTTCTAAGTCTCCTTCAAAATCTTGATTAAAAAAAGGAAGGTGGCCAATTTCTACAAACTCTGTTACATATCCTTCTGGAAATAAAGGTGCTACATTATCAGCAACTTGTTTTGAAAACGAATTTTTACGAAGACTACCAAGAATAATGCCAACTTTTGTCATACTATTCATCCATCCTTTAATTTATTTTGACTTCAAGATAATTGTATTGGACTTAAGACAAATAGGCAAAAGAAATGCTTTACCTATTAAAGGTCTGACCCTCACCATACTTTAACGCACCGTGCTGAGGGAAAGGACAAATCTTTAGGATTGTAAATATACCCAATAGGGTATATAATGTGTGCAAGATATAAAATAGGATATTTACTCAATGTAGGGAGGCTTTAATATGCTTGATAAATCCAATCAAAAAAGGGATTGCGCCACAACTGGTTCCTGAGGAATTAGTCGGCCTAACGTTTCTGAGGAAGGAAAATCGGTAAAAAGGCCGATTCCAATATGACCAGGAACATTAGTCTGGCTCCTGGGAGGAGCCATTTACCTCATATATAAAGTATTTACCTAATTTTTGATAAGAAAAGGAGAATTCTCCATGAACCAAATTACTGTCTATACAACTAATACTTGTCCTTACTGTGTGATGATGAAAAACTTCTTAAAGGAGAATGGAATTCCTTTTAAAGAAGTAAACGTCCAACAAGATCGAAATGCCGCCAATCGTTTAGTTAAAACAACAGGCCAGATGGGAGTTCCCCAAACAGAAATAAATGGCCAATGGGTAGTAGGATTTGATCCGGAAAAAGTAATGGAGTTGGTAAAGTAAAAAGAATTTGCTTTGTTATGTTTAATCACGTTCGGATTGCAAAGTCTATCATTATAAGAATAAGGAGGTGTATGTATGCTTCAAATTACACATGCCGCTATCTCAGCGATTACAAATGAAGTGAAGGATATTATTGAGGAAGGTAAAAAGCCCTTTATCCGATTAAAGATGGGAATTGGCTGAGGGGGGCCACAGCTTCGTCTGACTCTGGAAGAGTCGGCTTTAGATGGTGATGAAATCACTGAACAGGATGGAATTCAATTTTTAGTAAATGAAAGAGACAAAGTCTATTTTGAGAACACAAAACTTGATTACGTCCCTGCCCTATTTGGAGGGGGACAATTTAAGGTGCTTCGCGTATAAGGACTTTGATAAAATGATGTTAAAAAGGGCTGAAAAGCTCTTTTTTTTATAAGACTTAGAAAATAAAGCGGTGTTGGGGAATCCCTCTTTCCAAGTTGGCTACAATGGTAGCAAACGAATAGAAGCTGAGTACAAGAAAGGAGGACAACATGTCAGAAGTAAAAGATGAAATTATTTTAAGAGGCCTTAAAGAACATAATTTAAAAAATATAGATTTAAACATACCAAAAGAAAAAATCATCGTATTTACTGGTCTTTCAGGTTCAGGTAAGAGCTCCGTTGTATTTGATACGTTAGCAAGAGAAAGTAGGAGGCAAATGACGTTGAATTATCCTCTCTATGTCAGAAATCAAATGCCAAGGTATGAAAGACCCCACGCCGATCTTATGCAAAACTTAAGCCCAGTTATAGTAGTAGAACAACGACAAATAGGGGGAAGTTCCCGTTCAACAGTAGGCACCTATATGGATATCCATCCATTAATTAGACTATTATTCTCTAGAATAGGAAAGCCATCGATAGGTTCTGCCACGGATTTTTCGAGTCAAAGTTCTTTTGGGAGATGCCCGGAATGTGGCGGATATGGGGAGGTTGTTACACCAGATCTAAATAAGATCATTGATTTCGATAAGTCACTTCGAGAGTATGCAGTGAAATTTAAGCCATTATCGCCTTCAGGATGGCAAGGCAGATGGATGTTGACAGGTGGTTTATTCGATCCTGATAAACCGATCAAAGACTACACAGAAGAAAATCTCCAACTGCTGTTATATGGTCCGCCGAAAGGTGAAAAAGTATATGCACCGTTTCATACAAAAAATGGACCGCAGGATCATGAATGGGATGGATTATTGCCGAGATTTACGCGTCTCTATATTAATAGGGATATCACAAAGCTAAAAGAAGTGTCCCAGGATGATGTCTTTGCCGTATCAACTCGAGTCTTATGCCCAACCTGTCAAGGTTCAGGTCTAAATCCAAAGGTATTAGAATGTAGAATAAATGGCTTGAATATTGCAGAATATGATCAATTAGAGCTTCCAGAATTACTTGTGGAACTAACGAATATTAAAGAACCAATGGGAATATCGATCGCACAACAAGCAATCCCTCATGTCAAACAACTAGTCGATATGGGCCTTGGATATTTGAGTCTATCAAGAAGAATGGGGACCCTTTCCAGTGGCGAAGCCCAAAGGGTAAAAATTGCTCGTCATTTAGGGAGCAGTCTAAACAATATTACCTATATTTTTGACGAGCCAAGTGCAGGACTCCATCCAGAAGAAGTGGATTTGTTAATACAGATGTTAAAAAGGATAAAGGCCCACCATAATACTGTAATCGTTATCGAACACAATTTATCAGTAATAAAAGAAGCAGACGAAATCATAGAAATGGGACCAGGAGCAGGTGTTAACGGTGGTGAAGTAGTCTATCAAGGAGCATTAGAAGGGCTCAAAAACTCACCAACAGCAACAGCTCTAAACCATAAGCTAAACATAAATAAAAGTCCAAAGGCGATAAAAAGCTATTTTACGATTAATCAGGCGAGTAACAATAACTTAAAAAATATAACCGTACATATTCCTAAAAATGTTTTAGTCACTATATGTGGAGTATCTGGATCAGGTAAAAGCTCTATAATGTTGGAAGCGTTCGCGGAAAAGTATGCAGAAACCATCAAGGTGGGACAGGGTAGCATCGGAATCTCAACCCGTTCAACCCTAGCTACTTATATGGGAATCATGGATGATATTCGCTCAATATTTGCGAAAGAAACGGGGCAACCAGCGGGTTTATTTAGCTTCAACTCCCAAGGAGCATGTCCGATCTGCAAAGGAAAAGGGGTCATAACGCCAGACGTTGCCTTTGCAGACCCAGTAACAATCCCTTGTGAGACATGTGGTGGTACGAGATATTCAGAAGAAGCCCTTTCCTATCGATTTCAAGGAAAAAATATAGAGGAGATTTTAGATTTAACAATAGACGAAGCGTTGAATTATTTTACAATACCAAAGATCGTAAAAAGAGTACATACGCTTAAAGACGTTGGATTAGGCTATCTGACCTTAGGGCAGACGACCAGTTCGTTAAGCGGAGGAGAGGTTCAACGTCTAAAACTTGCAAGTCATTTACAGAAAGAAGGACAAATTTATCTCTTAGATGAGCCATCCTTAGGACTGCACACAGAAGATAATGAAAAACTATTAGACGTCTTTAAAAATCTTGTAACTAGAGGTAATTCTGTCATCATAATCGAACACAATCTAAACTTTATAGCAGCGAGTGACTGGGTAATTGAATTGGGTCCTGGAGGAGGAAAGCAAGGGGGACAAGTTATATTTGAAGGGACACCTACAGAGATGTTACATGAAGAGACATTAACAGCGAAATGGTTAAAGAATGCAGTTAGTAAACAATTTAATTAAAAATGAATTAGCATAAAAAAATGAGCTTACATTGTCCTAACGTAAGCTCACTTTTGAATTTATTCTTTATTCATCACACTATGTTTTTTACCATAAGCAAAATAGAAAAGCAGTCCCAAAAGGAACCAAACACCGCAAGCAATCCAGGTAAAGACGGAGAGCTGAGTCATTAAAAATAAACATAACAAGAATGAACAAATCGGTATGAGTGGAAAGAACGGTACTTTAAAACCAATGGAGGGTATATTCTTATTTTTTCGCAGGTAAATAACTCCGAGAGAAACGACTGTAAAAGCTAGTAATGTTCCCATGTTAACCAGTTCTGCTAGCTTGGATAACGGAACGAAACCGGCGCAAAATGCGACAAGTGCTGCAAATACCCATGTATTTTTTACGGGTGTTTTATATCTTTTACTAAGCTCATTCATGCTTTTCGGCAGCAACCCGTCACGTCCAAACGCGTAAAGAAGTCTAGTTCCGCCGTAGGACATAACGAGGATTACTGTCATCATCCCTACAACAGCACCGAGTGAAATAATACCTGCCACCCAATCTTGATGAACCATTTGCATCACGAAGCTAACGGGATCACTAACATTTAACTTTGTATAGGAAACCATCCCAGTCAAGACGAGGGAAACAGCTCCATAAAGAATTGTACAAATAACTAATGATCCAATAATTCCTATTGGCATATTACGTTGTGGGTTCTTTACCTCTTCGGCAGCTGACGATACTGCATCGAAGCCAAGATAAGCGAAGAAAACAAGTGCTGCCCCACTGATAACGCCATTTATTCCGAAGGGCATTATTGGTTGCCAATTAGCAGGCTCTACATAAAAAATACCTACTCCAATAAATAAGAGAATAACACCTATTTTTATAAATACCATGATCATATTAACCTTTGTAGATTCCTTTATTCCGAGCGTTAATAAAAATGCAGTGGCAAATATGATGGCGATAGCAGGTATATTTACATAAGTACCCTCTGCTGGATTAAAAGAACCAGAGATAGCCTTTGGAAGGGTGATATTAAAGCCTTCTAACAAAGCACTTAAATAAGCAGACCATCCAGTTGCAACCGCTGCAACCGCTAAACCGTATTCTAACAATAAAGCCCATCCAACTAACCAAGCGACTACTTCTCCAAATATAATGTAAACATACGTATATGCACTGCCCGTTACTGGTACAGACGAAGAAAACTCTGAATAACACATCGCTGCGAATGCACAGACAATTGCAGCTATAATAAAGGAAAATACAATACCTGGTCCAGCGTGCTCTGCAGCTACTGTCCCTGGAAGGATGAAAATACCTGTTCCGACAATGGCTCCTACTCCAAGCAGCATTAAGTCAAATGCTCCTAACGTTTGTGGCAGCTGGATTTCCCCCTTGTTTTTAAGTAAATCCCCGAGATTTTTTTTCCTGAATAATACATCTTTCATGCTGTAACCTCATTTTTTTGAAATATGTAAAAATACTATATGTTAATGGATAAAAGGTCAACCACTTTTGTCGAATTACCAATATTTTTGTCGAATGATAAATTGTGATTATAGGGTTCATACTAAATAAATATCATGAAAAAATGTCTTGTCTTTTCGAATAAAGCCGATTATAGTAAGGTGGTAATGACAACTGACAAGACACTAGGGAGGGTAAATCATGTCAGAAAAAACAATCTCGAAGCGGAAGCTTCTTGGTATTGCAGGGCTCGGCTGGATGTTTGATGCCATGGATGTCGGAATGCTTTCGTTTATAATTGCAGCACTGCACACTGATTGGGGTTTGACGCCTCAACAGATGGGGTGGATCGGAAGTGTGAACTCAATCGGAATGGCTGTCGGCGCTCTTCTTTTCGGCTTATGGGCGGATAGAATTGGCAGGAAGAATATATTTATTATCACCTTATTATTATTTTCACTTGCGAGTGGTCTTTCAGCATTTACAACAACTCTCTTTGTATTTTTAGTTCTGCGTTTTTTTGTCGGGATGGGGCTTGGTGGAGAATTGCCTGTTGCTTCAACCCTCGTATCTGAGAGTGTGGCGGCGAAAGAACGTGGAAGAGTAGTTGTTCTGCTTGAAAGTTTTTGGGCTTTTGGTTGGTTACTTGCAGCACTTATTTCTTATTTTATAATTCCTTCATATGGCTGGCGTGTCGCACTTATTATTAGTGCTTTACCTGCCTTTTATGCTATCTACTTAAGGCTGAAGCTTCCGGACTCTCCAGCGTTTTCGCGCCAGAAAGTAGAGAAAAGGACGATTGTCCAGAACATCAGAGATGTATGGTCGAAGAAGTATACACGCTCCACATTTGTACTTTGGGTGGTCTGGTTCACGGTTGTTTTTTCATACTATGGAATGTTCCTTTGGTTACCAAGTGTAATGGTGATGAAAGGATTTAGTATGATTCAAAGCTTTGAATATGTTTTAATCATGACCCTTGCTCAGCTTCCGGGTTATTTTACAGCTGCATGGCTGATTGAACGAGTAGGAAGAAAGTTTGTACTTGTTACGTATTTATTAGGAACGGCAGGTGCCGCCCTTGTTTTCGGACAGGCAGAAACGACTGCAGTTCTCATCGTTTCAGGTATCTTTTTATCATTCTTCAACCTTGGTGCATGGGGGGCTTTATATGCTTATACTCCAGAACAATATCCTGCCGTCATTCGTGGGACAGGAGCTGGTATGGCCGCGGCAATTGGACGTGTAGGTGGGATTCTTGGACCGCTCCTTGTTGGTACTCTTGTTTCTGCAGGGCAATCAATTAGTTTCATTTTTACGCTGTTTTGCATAAGCATTGTGATCGGTGTGATTGTACTTGCCTTTTTTGGGAAAGAAACAAAGCAGATTGAATTAACCTAGAAGAAAGAGCTGCCACAGACTCAAAAGCTTATTTGTTTTCCCACATATAACAAGTTGAAATAGTGGTTTACTAGATATTGCTAATAAATAATGGTTGACGGCTTTATAGATATTATTGTAGTATAAAAATTAATTGAATAAGACCTCACTTTTTCAATAGTGAGGTAGAGGCGCGATATTTAACAGTCTTTAGTGGAGTTTGAGAAGCAGTGATGCTAAGGAGAAGGAAATGTCGCCGAAGTGTGTAATATTCTCGGTATTACATGCTGGGTCTGTAGTTAAGAGCTGCAGGACTGTCTCAATAAACCCCCAGGTTTATTGAGTTGTGCTATCTCATTTGGGATAAAAGAGAGGACTTTAGGGAAACGATACAGCGACCTGAGTATATCTCGGGTCGCTTTTTTGTGTCGAAATTTATCAAAAAATAGGAGGAAATACAACATGAGAAATAAAATATCATTATTCATAGTTTTATTGATTTCATCCATTCTATTATTAGCAGGATGTGGGACAAGTAATAGTTCTGATTCTGGATCGTCAGAGGATAAGATATTTAAGGTAGGCCTTGAAGCAGGTTATGCGCCATTTAACTGGACTCAAAACGATGATTCGAACGGTGCTGTTAAAATTCAGGGCTCGAAAGAATATGCGGGTGGATATGACGTAGAAATCGCAAAAAAAGTCGCTGAAGGATTAGGTAAAGAATTAGTTATTGTCAAAACGGAGTGGGATGGACTTGTTCCAGCTTTAACATCAGGGAAAATTGATGCCATCATAGCTGGTATGTCACCGACAGCAGAACGTAAAGAAGCCATTGATTTTTCAAGTAATTACTATACATCCAATTTAGTGATGGTTGTAAAGAAAGGCAGCAAATATGAAAATGCTACTTCTATTCAAGATTTCAATGGAGCAAAAATAACAGCTCAGTTAAATACATTCCACTACTCAGTGATTGATCAAATTGAAGGCGTTGAGAAGAAAACGGCGATGGACAACTTCCCAGCGATGAGAGTTGCTCTTGAATCAGGAATGATTGATGGATATGTTTCTGAGCGTCCTGAAGGAATTAGTGCTTCATCTGCGAATGAGAACTTTGTCATGGTTGAGTTTGAAGAAGGATTTAAAACATCTCCAGATGATACAGCAATTGCTGTTGGAGTTCAAAAGGGCAGTGAATTAACAGATAAAATTAATGAAGTTTTAGCTGGTATTTCAGAAGAAGAACGTACAAGCATTATGGATTCAGCGATTAAAAATCAACCGGCAGCACAATAACACTTACGAGAAACCAGCTGTATGGTTTATAGAATTAGGGAGGAAATAAGATGAGTTTTGAGTGGGTCATTCGAATAATCACAGAAAACTGGCCAATGTTCCTTCGGGGTGCAGGTGTAACACTTTTGATTGCTTTAATTGGGACAATTTTTGGGGCAGTGATTGGATTGTTTGCAGGAGTGATTCGAACAATTCCAATGCCTGAACGTGGAGTGAACAAAGTCATTTTAAAAGTGATTAATGCTATCCTCTCCATTTATATCGAATTCTTCCGTGGAACACCGATGATTGTACAAGCAATGGTCATTTATTATGGTTCGGCGTTAGCATTTGACATTGATATGAATGTGTTTGTTGCTGCGATTATTGTTGTATCAATTAATACAGGAGCTTATATGGCTGAGTATGTTCGTGGTGGGATTGTTTCAATCGATAAAGGCCAGTTTGAAGCCGCACATGCGATTGGAATGAATCATTTCCAAACGATGTGGAATGTTGTATTACCACAGGTTATCCGAAATATTCTACCTGCAACAGGTAATCAATTTGTCATTAACATTAAAGATACGTCCGTTCTGAATGTGATTTCTGTTACAGAATTGTATTTCGTGACAAAATCGATTTCAGGCAATAATTTTAGATATTTTGAATCATTTTTCGTAGCATGTATGATCTATTTTGTGATGACCTTTATTGTTACTAGAATACTATTATACTTTGAAAAAAAATTAGATGGTTCTGATAACTATACGATGATTGGAAACGATAGACCATTACAAGCAAATCAAAATAACTGAAGAAGGAGGAGAGAAAATGGAAAAGATGATTGATATTCAACATTTAAACAAATCCTTTGGAACGCATGAAGTATTAAAAGATATTGATTTCTCCGTCAATAAAGGAGAGGTAGTCTCCATAATCGGTTCCTCAGGATCTGGTAAATCTACTCTTCTTCGTTGTATTAATCTATTAGAAAAACCAAGTGGCGGACAAATTATCTATGATGGTGAAAATATATTAAATGACAAGCATGATGTCGCTTCTTATCGAAGACATTTAGGGATGGTTTTCCAACAATTTAACTTATTTAATAATCATAATGTCCTTGGCAATTGTGTGGTTGGTCAAATAAAAGTACTGAAACGCTCTAAGGAAGAAGCGGAACGAGTAGCGATGAAGTATTTGAAGGTTGTTGGTATGGATAAATATATTAATGCCAAGCCCAAGCAATTATCAGGTGGGCAAAAGCAACGTGTGGCCATCGCAAGAGCTCTTTCCATGGAACCAGATGTGATGTTATTTGATGAACCAACTTCAGCCCTTGATCCGGAAATGGTAGGAGAAGTTCTGAGAGTCATGAAGGAACTCGCTGAATCTGGTCTTACGATGTTAATCGTAACGCACGAAATGGAATTCGCAAAAGAAGTATCGGACCGAGTTGTGTTTATGGACAAGGGTGTCATTGCAGAAGAAGGAAGCCCAGAGCAAATTTTCAATAATCCAACACAAGCCCGTACTAGGGAATTCCTAAAACGTACATTAGTACGATCATAACGAAAAAACTAGACAGTACATGTAAATAATCACAATCATATCGGCCTCGGATTCGAGGCCGATATTGTTTTTGAAAAACATCTTGAATTAAAGAGTCTTGAAATTGATGCAAATAACATTTGGTGCTACAATATAGTCATTCAAATAAACAATTGAAACTTTAAGGGAGTTTAATAAAGTGGAAAATATGAATAGTAGAGTAGATTATATGGGCAAATCCATAAGTTCTGATAGAGAAGCACAAAAACAAGCAGAAGAGGAACAAAACGAGAAATATAGATTAATTGCGGAAAACACAACAGATTTAATTAGTCTTATCGAAGTGGACGGCTCTTTTCAATACACCTCTCCTTCCTTTGAAGCGATTTTAAAATATGACTTAGCTGCGATCAAACAACAAAATCTCTTCGATCTAATCCATCCGGATGATCAAGCGATGGTTAACAAGGAAATAAGGATTTTTTGCAAGCGAAAAAAAACAGTGAGACATATTGAAATTCGTATCCGTGATAACAAAGGGGATTATATTGATATCGAGGCCAGTTTTAGTGTCATCGACAAATCATCCTTTTCTAAAAATGATTTAATTCTCGTTGTCATGCGTGATATCCGATTCAGGAAGATATTCGAACAAAAAATATATCACTTGGCTTTTCATGACACATTAACAAATTTACCGAATCGACGTTCTTTTATGAACGAATTAAATAGAGAAATTCTTGACAGGAAACGCAGAGCTTCGTCGTCTAAAATGTCAGTACTATTCATTGATCTAGATAATTTTAAATCAATTAACGATCAGTGGGGTCATGATGTAGGTGATCAAGTTTTAATTGAAGCCGCTAGAATAATAAAAGATGCAATTCGCCCTAGCGATCTAGCAGGTCGGGTAGGCGGCGATGAATTTATTGTATTGTTAAAGGATATAAAAGATGAAGATGATTTAAAAAAATATGTGACACGAATACTGAAGAAATTTAACTCTCCAATCACCATTTCTGGGCAGGAGCATATTATGACATGCAGTATTGGGGTTGCTACCTATCCTATCGACGGTGACACTTCAAAGGAACTAATTAAGAATGCAGATGATGCCCTTTACAGTGTTAAAAATAAAGGGAAGAATCATTATTTACTTTTTAATAGTGAAATTAAAAATGAATCTTTAGAACGTAGATTGCTCGAAAATGCATTGAGAGTTGGTATAAAAGAAGAACAATTTTATTTGGAATACCAGCCTAAACTAAATATTTCTACTAAACAATTAATTGGTATGGAGGCTTTGGTGAGATGGAAACATCCTGAGCTAGGTACGATACCTCCTGGTAAATTTATATCATTGGCTGAAGAAACGGGATTAATTGTTCCTTTAGGGGAATGGATCTTACGAGAAAGCTGTAGGCAAATGAAGAAATGGCAAGAAATTGGCCATCAATCATTGGTCATTTCGGTCAATGTTTCGATCCGACAGCTTGAGGATACTAATTTTATTCCTTCAGTAAAGAAAATACTAAAAGAAACGAATTTAGACCCAAAATGGCTTGAAATTGAAGTGACAGAAAGTGTATTTATGGATGTGAATGATGCTGCGTCCGTCCTTGAGGAAATCCGCCAATTGGGAATACAAATTTCAATTGATGATTTCGGAACAGGGTATAGTTCGCTTAGTTATCTTAAGCATCTGCCGATAGATACACTAAAGGTCGATGCCTCATTCATTAAAGATATTCATGTAAATGAAGAAAGTAAAGCCATTGTAAAATCGGTTTTAACACTGGCAACAACTTTAGGTTTAAATGTAATTGCTGAAGGAATCGAAATTCAGGAACATGTTAATGCACTAAATAAGGATGGCTTATTGTTTGGACAAGGTTTTTATTTTAGTAAACCATTGAATAGTGAGGCGTTTGAGGAGTATATGGTTGCGGAACTGAATGTCTGAGTGGGACAAGGGGACAAGGTTTCACTTCCCGTTTAACTGGTGGAAAAGTGTACCTGGCCCTTGTCCCTAGATGTATTACCTTGGTTGAGGGTTGACGCTCGTAAGATGAGCATCAAACATATCAATTATTTCTAGGAACCTATCAGCTTCACGGAAAACATGGTCTGCTAATAACGGATGAATGATACTCTTTATTTTACATTGTTCGATTAGATCACGTGCTGTTTTCTTGAAGTCGCGAAGTGATGCGACAGAAACACGATTTTGATCCAGAAATTGATCTAATAGCGGAACAGTTTGGGATTGTGGCCTCATAGATTCTAAATCTCTTGCTTGATACATTAATTGATCAAAATCATTACTAAAATTTC
This sequence comes from Bacillus sp. JJ1533, assembly GCF_036965045.1. Classification (NCBI taxonomy): domain Bacteria; kingdom Bacillati; phylum Bacillota; class Bacilli; order Caryophanales; family Bacillaceae; genus Bacillus; species Bacillus sp. JJ1533. The sequence continues at coordinate 114,581 of NZ_JBALOV010000002.1, forward strand.
GGGCCATATCAACTAACTTCCTCTCGGATGGATCCAACAAATGGCCAATAAATTTTGCATGATCAGCCATTATTCGTAAGAAGAAGACATTTTCTTTAATAATAGCTTCAGGAAGTGGCTTAAGTTTACCTTCATTTAATTCTATTAATCTTTTTCGAAAATAATTTGCCTCCCTGCTTGTATGGTCAACAAGGAGAGGGAAATTGTTTGCCCCTGGAAGTTTACATGTGAGAATTAAACCTAATATTTTTCGTTTAAATGCAAATATACCAGTTGCGGCTTGCTGTACTTCCGAATTAAATTTCCTTATTTGTTCAGGATCGGTTTGATTGGAAAGGGAATGTGCCATTTGTTCAATGTGTTCGAATATGCGGTAAAATTGATTGGCTTCTTGGATTAACTGAGTGTCTTCGGCTCTAAAACCTAATCGGAGAAATAAAGAATGTTCTTTCATAATCCTAGACCAAAAACGAATTTCATTTAAAGATCGCTCTACAAACATTCCTGAAGTGACGCCGGTATCGGCATGCAAATCTTTATTTCTATTCATTCCAATCCCTCCAATAATCCCAACGATTTACTCTATTCATATGAAATAATGAATAGGAATATACCGGCATTTAATTAGAATGACCTATGCTAAACGAATTAAATAATTGAAGGATATAAGAGCCAATATGTCCTGATTAAAAATGATTATTCAATTCATAATTAACGTATCATCTCCAACTGGCTCAACATGCACATGAACATCGAAAACATTATGTTGCTTCATTAAACTGCTTTCTACTTTTGAAGATATTTCATGTGCCTCTGTAATATCTAAATGATTCGGAACAGATATCACAACATCCACGACATTGCTATTTCCATAAGTCCTGCCCTTTATATCTTTTACTTCTAAAACCCCGTTTACCTGTAAAATAGTCTGTTTATATTCTTCTAAATCATGGATATCAAAGCCATCTGTTAAATAATGGGAAGATTCTTGGAAAATGTCCCAACCGGTTTTACAGATTAATAACCCAACAACAAATGCAGTTACTGGATCAAGCCATGGTATGCCAAGCTGGGATCCTAAAATTCCGATTGCAGTACCAATACTCACCCAGGCATCAGATAGATTATCTTTAGCAGCAGCCATCACGGCATGACTTTTTACTTTTTCGGCAAGATTTTTATTATATCGGTATACCAACATCATGATAAAAGCGGAAATGAATCCTGTCCATGCTGCGATCATATCAGGTGATTCATGTTTACCACTGAAGATAGAAGATGCTGCACCGTATAGAACCTGAACTCCAACCACCATCATAATTAATGATGCAATTAAGGAAGAAACAGTTTCTGCTTTCCAATGGCCATAAGGGTGATCGTCATCAGGTGGTTTTTGGGAAAGTTTTAAACCAACCAAAACTGCAACGGATGCAACTATATCGGTTGTGTTATTTAATCCATCGGCTTTCAGAGCTTCTGAACCGGCTATAAACCCAATGATTACTTTCAAAAACGATAAGAAGATATAAACAGCAATGCTCAAAATCGCACCACGTTCCCCCAGCTTCAAATCCTGATACCTCTGCTCCATTTCATTTCCTCCAAAAAATAACATTGAATCCCATTGTATCAAAGGGGTTTCGTGTTAGTCTACGGCAACGTTTTTGTGATAAAACAATAATAGTTTTGTAAGGCAAAAGTTTTGGCTATGGGAAAACTTTGTAGTATTAAACTCAAAGAATACATCTCATCTGGAAGAAATATATACAGAATAGGAACCTTGGAATGTAAACGTGAGGGGGAAAAGTTCATGAATAACGTAGTAAATGACGGTCTGTATGAAACGAGAAATAACGTAGTCAAGGAGATTACTTCATTAAGTTATACTCAATTTAACGAAAGTCCTGGGATGAACAAATGGAGTATAGCACAAGTTTGTCATCACTTAGTTTTGACGGAACTAGCAACAATAAAGGCTATAGCTTGGGGATTAAAGGCGGTTGACAATACTCCCAAAAACCGCCAAAACGTCCAACTTATATTGGATCGAACGAACAGGATTAAAGCCCCCAAAATCGTCGAACCAGATATAGAACCATTTGAAGTTCAGTCAATCCTTGACATGCTAAACGAATCTAGGCACAAATTGCTGACTTTCCTTAGCACAATAGAAGATCAATCAATATTGACAAAAAAATCAATAAAGCATCCTGCCCTGGGTGAATTGCCACTTGATCAATGGATTGAACAAATCTATTTGCATGAGCAGAGACACATCGAACAAATAAAGGAGATAAAAACACTTTTAAATGTGAGACAGTAATCTTCTAGTTTATGTTAAATGATAAGAGCCTGGCCCCCTAGTGAAGCAAAGCGTCACGCAAAGGGGGGCAGGCTTCTGCTATTTAAATTTGAATGCAGAGTTTACTCTTAAAATTCTACGTCTAAAATGGAGAAGGGGTTTTAATAGGCTTATAAGGAGATCACTTTTAATGGACTTTATAACCACATTGCTTAATCAACATGGTTACTTGGTATTGTTTTTTGCATTATTGATGGAACTATTGGCACTGCCTTTACCTGGTGAAGTAGTTATGATGTATACGGGGTATCTTGTATATCAAGGCGATCTTAATTGGTTCTTAAGTATTTTAATTGCTGGAACTGGTAGTTCGGTTGGAATGACGATTTCGTATTGGATTGGCATAAAATTAGGTTCACCGTTTTTTGAAAAATATGGACATCGCTTACATCTAGGTCCTGAAAGAATTAAAAAAGTATCACAGTGGTTTACAGCCTATGGAAATAAAGTGATTATAATTGCCTATTATATCCCTGGTATTCGTCACATTACAGGCTACTTTTCGGGAACAACACAAATACCATTTCGAAGTTATGCACTTTATGCATATAGCGGGTCGTTCATTTGGGTAAGTGTTTTTATTTCTTTAGGAAAACTATTAGGACCACAGTGGGAGCAATTTCATTCGACGATTAAGAAATATTTACTGATTATATGTATGATTGCGGCAATCCTTCTAGGTGTGATTTATGTACTAAAAAAATACAAAGTGCAAATCAAAGAAAGTGCGATGCTTTTGATTGATAAAGTCATAAATTTGTTTCGTACACAAAAACAGGCCGGGGTATTTATAGTAGGGATGATGGTAGCTACTCTAGGGTTTATTTTATTAATGTTCGGTTTGACCCAGGACTTTCTTGCAAATGAATTTAATGATTTCAATGAAATTGCAATTCTATTAGTTCGTTTACTTTTCAATCAAAGTTGGGATCCGATAATGGAGCTACTTTTGAATATAGGTTTACAAAAAGCACTCATCGCCGTCACAATTGTGACTATCCTTTTTGTTCTGTGGAATGGACGAGATAAGTTACTTGAAAGTATATTTCTAGTGATTGTTTTAGTGGGTGGTGAATTTTATGAAGAGAGTATAAGACGGATTTTTCATCAAATTGCTCCTATTAACAGTAAACAAGTGGAACCATTTTCTTTTTCTTTTCCTAGTGAACAATCCTTAATGGCGTTTGTCATTTATGGATTTTTTGTATTTATGCTCTTACGTTACCAAAATAGCGCTCGGATTCATACGGGAGGAGTAATGGTTTTCTTATTCTTTTTCTTCTTATGGCAATAAGTAGAGTCTATTTTGACCTTCAACTACCAAGTGAAATTATTGCAGGATATGTTTTTGGAGGGGTGTGGCTTAGTATGAATATTTTAATACTGGAAAGCTTTCGATTAATGGGAGTTATGACAAGGAAGTAAAGGGAACAGAGTTATTCAAAACAGAAACACGCTCACGGAGATTTTAAACATATTTTTAGGGAATGAGGGTCCAGTCCGAGCATTTTAAAGTGTGATGATGTGACCCTTCTTCTCTTTTTTTTGTGGATTTTTTCAATTTGTGGTTGACGTATTTAAGGACAATAAGTAAAATAAAATCATACTAATTGATAATGATTTTCATTTTCATAAAAGGAAAGGATGTTACATAATATGAATCTTAAAAAGCTTTTTAAACCTATACTTGTTACTTCTGCATTAACAATCGCTTTAATAGGGTGTGGCACAAATAACGCAGAAGAAGGAAAAAATGGTACAAAAAAAGAGGATGCTAAAACTCAAGAAGTGAACGTATATACGGCTAGACATTATGAAGCAGACGATACAGTGTATAAAAATTTCACTGAAAAAACCGGTATCAAAGTAAATGTAATCAAAGCCGAAGCTGAAGAACTTATTGAACGAATTAAACGTGAAGGAGAAAGTACTCAAGCGGATTTATTTGTTACGGTTGATGGTGGAGTTCTTGCCCACGCTAAGAAAAATGACATTCTTCAACCTATTGAATCTACCGCAGTAATTGAGAATGTTCCAGAAAACTTAAGAGATACTGATAATAACTGGGTTGGAATCGCAACAAGAGCGCGTGTTATTGTCTACTCAAAGGATCGAGTTTCTCCGGATGAACTGTCCACTTATGAGGATTTAACAAATGAGAAATGGCATGGGAAAGTCTTAGCTAGATCTTCAACTAGTCTCTATAACCAGTCATTACTCGCTTCATTCATTGAATTAAACGGTGAATCTGCTGCTGAAGAATGGTCAGCAGGAATTGTGAAAAATTTTGCTCGTCAACCAGACGGTGGTGACCGTGACCAAGCAAAAGCAATTGCAGCCGGAACTGGTGATGTAGCCATCATGAACACCTATTATGTTGGTTTAATGGCCAATTCTGAAGACCCAGAAGAAAAGAAAGTAGCAGAAGGAATTGGTGTGTTTTTCCCTAACCAAGAAACGAATGGTACTCATGTAAACATTAGTGGAGTAGCGTTAACTAAACATAGTAAGAACAAAGAAAATGCAATTAAGCTTATTGAGTATATGACAAGTGTAGAGGCACAGGAGTTCCTATCCGCAAATAACTATGAGTTTCCGGTAAATCCGAATGCTGAAAAACCAGAGATCCTTCAATCATGGGGTGATTTCAAAATGCAAGAACTTAATTTTGATACTTTAGATGAGCACAACAAAAAAGCAATTGAAATCTTCAATAAAACTGGCTGGAAGTAATATGAAAGCTCAGACTATCAAGCGTATTTTACAAAAGGAACTAAATGGATGGTGGATAATTAGTATGATTGGAGCAGCCATTATACTGCTCCCTATCCTTTTTGTGTTTTTTTCATTGTTTCAAGAACCAAATGAAAATTGGATGCACATTAAACAATACTTACTTACTAATTATGTATTAAATACATTTGTCCTAATGACCATTACTGGGCTTGTAACAGCATGTTTGGGTGTAACTTTAGCGTGGCTTATTGCAGCATACGACTTCCCTTTAAAGAAGTTTTTTAGATGGGGGTTAATTCTTCCGCTAGCTATCCCCCCGTATATTGCAGCATATACGTATCGAACCATGCTTAGTTATACTGGGGTTCTACAAGTTACACTAAGGAATACATTTGACTACCAAATCAATCCCGAATTATTGTCATTATCTTCTCTGCGAGGTGCAATTTTTGTCTTCTCGTTATTTTTGTTTCCATATGTGTATATCATTACAAAGGCATTTTTAGAAAACCAAAGTACTGCTTATATTGAAAATGCGAGAGTGTTAGGCAGTAAGCCACTGGCTGTATTTTTTAGGGTAGTTTTACCACTTTCAAGACCAGCAATTATTGGCGGAGTGGTACTAGTTATTTATGAAGTCCTTAGTGATTATGGCGTTACAAGTTACTTTGGAATTCAGACGATTACAACGGCCATTTTTCAAACATGGTTTGGAATGTATGATATAGATACCGCGATGCGATTAGCTGCTTGGTTAATGATCATAATTGTAGGTCTATTTATTTTGGAACGCGTTTTACGTAATCAGCGTCGATATAATTTAAGTAATAAAACAAGACCACTTTCTCCGAAGCAGTTAAAAGGATTTTCTGCTTTTGCAGCATTTAGTTATTGCTCAATTGTATTCGCGCTTGGCTTTTTTATCCCTTTTATTCAATTACTTTCATGGGCAAAATTAACCTTTCACAAGGTTTGGGATGAATCGTTTGTCACTCTTTTGTATCAGACGGTATATGTTGCACTTATTTCAACAATTCTTATCTTACTTTTAGCCGTTATTGTTGCAAATGTCAGTCGTTCCCATTCGACTTTTTCATATATTTTATCGAAACTAGTAACGTCTGGATACTCCATTCCTGGTGCCATTATCGCAATTGGAGTCCTAGCTTTATTTATCACTCTTGATAAATGGCTTTCACCAATGTACTCCTATCTAGGATATGGAAATGCTCCATTGATTTTAAGTCTTTCGATCGTTATGCTTATTGTTGGATACACCATTCGCTTCATGGCGACAGGCTTTAACGCTATTGAGGTAGGATTTGAAAAGGTTGGCATGAAATATGCAGAAGCTTCCAGAGTACTTGGGAAAAATGTTACGAAAACATTTTTCAAAATCGATTTGCCCTTAATGAAAGGGGCAATTGTAAGTGGATTTATTTTAACCTTTGTTGAGATAACGAAGGAATTACCTTTGGTCCTACTATTGAGACCGTTTAACTTCGAAACATTAGCAACAAAAACCTACCAATACGCAAAAGATGAACTAATTTACGAAGCTTCAATTACTTCTCTGATGATTATTGGCATCAGTACACTGTCAGTTGTCGTGTTTCAAATGATCGATAAGAAGAAGGTGGAACAATGAAGATTCTTGAAATCAATAATCTTAGATTTTCATTTTCACGGAAAGTTTCTCCTATTATTGAAAATTTTTCTCTTTCTATTGATGAGGGAGAAATTGTCGGGATATTAGGAAAAAGTGGAAGTGGGAAAAGTACCTTACTTAGATTAATATCTGGCCTAGAAATGGGAACAAAGGGAAGCATTACAATTGCAGGAAAGCCTGTTTTCAACGATAGTCTATTTATCCAGCCCGAGGAGCGGGAGGTTGGAATGGTATTTCAAGATTATGCCTTGTTTCCACATATGAACGTGAGGAATAATATACTATTTGGATTAGACCGTCTACCTAAGAAAGAACGGAAACAACGAGTTAAGGAAATGCTTGAACTTGTTAAAATGGAGGACTTCGAGTCGAGATTTCCTCATGAATTAAGTGGCGGACAGCAACAACGTATTGCCCTAGCAAGAGCATTGGCACCTAAACCGAACCTGCTATTGATGGATGAGCCCTTCAGTAATTTAGATGCAGACCTAAGGGAATCCATTCGTCAAGACCTTCAATCTATTTTAAAAAAAGCCAATATCACCTGCATCATCGTCACGCATGATCGTAATGATGTAGAGGCGATTTGTGATCGTAGTATCGTGTTTGGTGATACAAAGGGAATCAATAAAAGAAAGCTAACAGCTGTAAAATCATTTTAAAAAGCAACGTCTACATTAAAGTGTACCCTTTGTA
>NZ_JBALOV010000003.1:0-1130 GCF_036965045.1 Bacillus sp. JJ1533
AAGTAAATTAACAAATCAAGTCCTATTATTTTTCTTCTTTTTAAATATCGTTGGTACACAATTTATAAGATGGTACTAATCTGATTATCAAAATTGAAATGACTCACTTTAAGATAGAAGCTTCACTTGGCGCTTCTATTTTTTTGATTCTTTTTTACTTCGCAATATGGTTCTATTGGACATTATTGAGTCATTTTCTTTTTAAACTAAACTGCCCCTTTAGCTTAATAAGAATATAAAAGTTGAGTTACTTTGTTAGTCCATTCACCTTCTACATCAGCCAGCAAGGTACTCCAACCCAAATTCCTTGCTACTATTAGGTTTTTCTCTTGGTCGTCAACGAATAAAACATCCTGATTATTATCAAGATTTGAATTAACCGTTAAAAATATATCAACCTGGGGTTTACAATATCCCACATCGCCAGAAATAGTTATACTGCTTATGTAATCTTGCACAGGATCAATTATGTGTTTCACCCATTCTATACGGTGATTACTTAATAAATGTATTTTTGAATAATTACTCCATATTGGAATTTGGTCAAGTGTAGGCAGTGGTTTTATAGTCGTTATTAAGCTACTTTTGGCATATACTACATCGATTGTTGGGAATTTTTTTAATAATCTATCCCAAAATTCTTGTTCCTCAATATTCCCTGTCCATAATTCCTCACGAATGTCCTTTCTGAACTTAATGAGGTCATCATAAGTAGCATCAAATTTTGAAGATAGAACCTCCCAAAATATCGGTGAAAAATTAGTAGCAATTACCCCAGCTATATCTAAAATTAAATTAGGTTTTCCACTCATTCTCTTCATTCGCCTTTCCGAAAATATGCTTTATTATATGTTTCGTCACTATAAATTTGATTCCTGCTTCTTTCACTAAATGCTTCGATAGAGTCGAATTGTATCTTCCGTTTAAATTTCTAGAATCAGGTCAATAATTCCTTTAAAAATAGAAGTTTAAAGGGAGAGATGTATTTTGTTATTATCAAAAGCATGGGAAACGTATGAATCGGATAAGAGAATAGAGGGATTTTCACCACAAACTTTAAAAGCATATCAACTTCAGGTCAACCTACTAATTCGTCATTTTGGAGATATAGAAATTGCTTTACTTTCAAC